>JBHPFF010000047.1:0-19303 GCA_042572165.1 Candidatus Latescibacterota bacterium
GTATGCGTTCGATACTGACGGCGATCCTTTGGCCATAACTTGGGGGACACCTGAAAACGTGCAGATTCAGCTTGCAGGGACCGAGGTTACCATCACGGGGAAAGAAGAATTCATAGGTAGCGAGGAAATTGTTTTTACCGTTACCGATCCTGCGGGTCTCTCAGATTCCGATACAATGGTTGTGACATTATCACCGGGTAAAAATCCCCCAGTATGGTCCAAAGTTCCCAAGATTGGATTTGCGCAGAACCAGGCTGATTCATCTCTGGTGTTGTGGAATTATGTTGAAGACCCGGACGATCCGGATAGTTTGTTAACTTTTGAAATTACCAATGAAGATGATATTGATCTCTGGTTTGTAGATGATAATTCAGGGCGTTTGTATCTTTATGATCTCGATAATAATGTCGGGTGGGATAGACTCACTGTTACCTCAACTGATCCTGACGGAAATATGTCCTATACACAATTTTTAGCTTTTGTTGCTCCGGCTGATGGAACTCCCATTATAGGAGGTATACCCGATACCACAATTGTGGCGGGTACTCAGATTAACTGGATTGATCTTGATGATTATTATTATGATGTTGATCATACTGACAGTCAGATGACATGGGTATGGGAGCGTTTAGCCATTGCTGACAGTTCGGTGACAGTTTCCATAAACCGGACTACCCATGGGGTTCGGCTAATGAGCCTCGGTCCAGGTATGCTCGGGTCTGACAAAATTTTCTTTACTGTTACCGATCCGGATCAAAAATTTGCAGATGATATTTGTATTATTAACGTGGTTCAGGATCTGGCAAAGCCCATCCTCGATCTTCCTCCCAAGGTGGGATTTATCGCCGGTATAACGAAGATCATTGATCTTGATAAATACGTATATGATGCCGAGTACGATAATACTCAACTCTCATGGTCGCTGCCTGAAACCCAGCACGCAATAATTGCCCTGGAGGAATCCGATCAATTTCACACACGACCTGTTTCCTTTACCGGTACCGCTGATTGGATAGGGTGGGAGAGTGCTGATTTCTCGGTCATAAATCCGCTGGGACGAACTGCAAGAGATACTTTAACCGTTTTCAGTGTTCCGGAGGATGGTACACCTGTCGCGGGAGGACTTACCTGGGTGAATCTCAGGGCGGGAGAATGTAAATACGTTTATCTTGACGACTATTTTTATGATGCCGATACGCAGGAATATGCTGTAATATGGACGGTTTCGGGAAACGACAGTATTTCTGTCACTATAGATCCGCTTACACATAACGCTCACCTGTGCGCATTGTCAGAAACATGGGAAGGCCAGGAAATACTTACTTTCACTGTTACCGACCCGGAGAATCACTCGAGTTCCATGGACGTACCGGTGAACGTAACCGGAGCAATCATGCGTAATGTCCTGTCTACCGATATCTTCCGGAATCCCATGCAGGAAGATTACATGGACATCTATGTGAACAGCAAGGAATCGCTGAAAAGCCTGCCTACACTCTATATACGCATTGAAGAGGATTCAACTTACATTTCACTTGAGGCAATAGGAGAAAATTATTACGCTGGCAGGTATCTGCTTCCGCTGGATTTGAGCCTTGGTGTCAAAGGGATTGCCGACGTTATCATGGGCGGAACAACAACAACCGGTAAGGCGATTCAGGATACGACTCACTTTGCTTATGGAAGTATTGACCAGATGGGGGGTAAAATTGCCATTGGCTCAATGATGCTTGAAGTTCCCTCCGGTGCACTTAAAAAACCTGTATTTATCACTGTTGTTTCGGATGTTAGTGATAAAAATCGCGCTTTAAAGGATATTCCTGGTGAAGTTGTTCCGGACGATATCACTTATTTAATAGGACCACCGTCATTTCGTACCGAAATATCATGCAATATTGGATTTAATATTGGCTCTCCAAAAAACGGCGCAGGAGTATTCCGGCTTACTGAAAGTGGTCTGGAATTCATCGGAGCCAATAGACAAAAAGGCATTGTTCTGGCTGAGATATCTGGCAGCGGACATTATTGTCTCGGTTTTGACCTGATTCCTCCGCGATTGAAACTGGGCAATCCTCTTAACGGTACGGTAACCGTTTCTGCCGCTGATAATGGGAGTGGTATCGATGCAGGTAGTATAGCAGTTATTTTTGAAAATGACGGGATTTCATGGTATTACGATTCTGAAAACGGGGAGATTGTCCTCGATTGCTCAGCCCTTGTTCATGATGATGTGATAACATTTGAGGTTTCGCTTGCCGACAGGACAGGTAATACGGCGGTTAAAACTTTCTCTACAAGCGTGAATGCGGTTCCGGGACAGATTCTTGTCGAACAGAACAGCCCGAATCCGTTTAATCCTGTGACTCGTATATCGTTTGTAACTACATCCGATATGAAAGTAAGCATAGATATTTATGATCTCCTCGGCCGTAAAGTGAGGGTTCTCACCAGTGAACATTATCCCGGAGGCAGGCACACAGTGCTCTTTGATGCCAGGGATGACCACGGACGTGAAATTTCAAGCGGGGTATACATTTACCGGGTAACGACTGATTTACGGGTTATAAACAGAAAAATGCTTTTCCTGCGATAAAGGTGTGATGTACAATGGCGCGATTAATTATTATAATTGTAATTTGTGGTGTTATTCTTGGATGCAGTGGCGGTATAACAACTGACACGTCATACGATTATGACAGTCTCATCGAATCCGGCTGGGAACGCTATAATCAGAGCAGATATGATGAAGCATACCGATTATTCCTTGATGCGGAAAAAGAAAATAATAACAGGCCGGAAGCCTATATCGGTTGTGGATGGACGCTATTGAAAAAACAGCACCCTGACAGCGCAATCGTTGCTTTCAAAAGCAGTTTTTATTACATCACAACCCTCGAGGATTCTGTTGACTGCATAACCGGTCTTGCCGGGTCGTACATGGCTGACTGGAAAAATACGAAGGTAATAGATCTATTCGAAACATACAAAGTGAGTTCCTATAAAGATGCATTCCCACTTAAAAAGCATGATTTTTCTCTGGATGAGACCGTTCTTGAAATTGTTCAGGCGATGGCGTACTACCGTCTGGGTCTTTTTTCATTCAATGAAAAACCTGACCCGGAAAATGCAACTTACCATTTAAATCAGGTTTTATTTACACCCTGGGATTACACCGACCAGAAGGAACTTATGTCAAAAATAACGGAATTCATAGAAATGTCAAAAGGAGATTATTATAAATGATACTATATAGACGATTAATTTTGCTGGTTGTTCTCATGCTTGTTCTGGCTGAAGGTTATTCCTATGCGGGGGATCCGGGACTTTTCAGGATGATTCCTGTGGAAACGCCGCGGCGGGGTACGCTCTCGATGGCTAACTCATCATTCTATTCGCCTATAGAAATAAACACCATTCTCCGCAATTATGGTATTACCGATCCGCATATATTCAGTAGTCTTACGAGTGTACAGTATGGTCTCACCGATCATTTTGCTTTAACAGGAACGGTGCCGTTCTATGTAGACCTGTATAATCAAAACGACAAAAGCGGGAGAAAATCCGGCCCCGGGGATGTGTTGCTTGGACTCAGGACGGCTGTGGGTCACGGCGAGTCATTTTTGAGAGGGTTCAGTATCGGTGGTTCTGTGTGTATTCCCGAACAGTTTGGTTACGGTGAGGAGCCTTTGGGATTCAGGGACTTTTCAACCGGAGAATTTGGTTACAGTATCGAAACATCGCTCGGTTTGCGGATATTATTTTTTGACGGGTATCTTTCAGCTGCGTTTCGCGGGTATCCAAAATCACCGGATATTACTGGTGTGGATACCGATGATACATTTTACAGTAGCGGATTCGGATATCTCGGTATTGGGAAACCGGATGCTTCGGGGAGAGCCGGGATTATTTACCAGGATCAGGCAACGCTTTCTTTCGGTTCGGTAGTTCCGTTTAAATCATGGATATCGGGTATTGTCGAGGCAAGCCTGACAGCGTTCACCGAGAAACCAGGGCGTGACAATATCGTAAGTATAGCTCCCGGGATTCGAATAGGGCGTCAAAGCGGTATTAATCTCAGTGTGGGTGTTGATTTGGGAATAAGCGGTCAAATTCCCGACCAGACATATATAATGAGGCTGGATATCCCATATTTCAGTCCAGGTGCCATTAAAATTGGTGTGAAAGAGCCTGTGGATAAGGGCATACCTCGTTCAATGAATTCTCTTGTTGCTGTAGGTGATTTTTCCAATAGTGATATTACCTACATGTATGAGCGCGAACTGAAGGATGTGTTCCATAAAAAACTTTCGTCTCCGGGAATTTTAAATGTTATTCCCGAAACCGAGGTGAGTGAATCCTTCCAGCGGATGGAGCTTGTTCCCGGAAAGAAATCTCCCGGGCGCATTGGAGTTCGCCTCGGTGCAAACTACCTTATCGATACAGACATCTCGGAGTATAATCTTGAGAGGCGGTCAGCCTTCACCATACCCCTTTTGATAAGTTTTCCCGAAACCATGTATTCGCTTTCGGCGCAGGCATCTGTGACTGATCTGGCTACCGGTGAAACACGCAATCTCGGCTTAATTACAGCCAGTATCAACAAAAAACGCGGTGTGAATATGTTTCCCTATAGTGCCTCGTCAGATATGGTTTATCTCTCCGAACCACAGCGAATTATGATGCAAAAAGCGCTGATCGACAGATGGGTGGATACGTTCAATGAGGTATTGCACACTAACATGGACGTTTTCGGCTGGGAACCAAAGAGAACAGAGACTCGTGGAGATGAGGATATAAGCGGTTGAATATAAATAACAGTAGTTAAGGTAATCCACCTTAAAGTTGAGGAACTTCACAGTTTCTATTGTAAATCAAAACATACACTTATCCAGAAATATCTCCGCATCACCCTCGCTGAAAAACACGAATTCCACCTTTGATATGGTTTCATCCTGTCCAAGGAATTCTTTTACCGCTTTTGAGGCTACAACCGCCGCGAGGTCTTTCGGGAAACAGTAGACACCTGTTGAAATCGCCGGGAAGGCAACAGTAGTGCATTTTCCTTCATATGCCACAATGAGGGAATTACGGTAACAGTCTGCAAGCAGCCGGTCTTCACCGCCGGAGCCGCCATGCCATACAGGACCAACAGTATGAATGACATATTTTGCCGGGAGATTTCCTGCCGTGGTAGCAACAGCCTGCCCTGTGGGGAGGCCGCCCTGGTACTGCTTCTTTCTCACTGCTTTGCATTCTTCGAGTATCGAGGGTCCGCCCGCACGGTGAATGGCACCATCCACACCTCCACCGCCCAAAAGGCTCGAATTCGCGGCGTTTACGATTGCATCGACTGTTTCTATGGTGATATCACCGACCTTGACAATAACCCTGCCATCCATGAATTCATCCATAGCCATACTCTCCATGTAGAATTAAATTCAAAACTAAACGTATAATATATGAAAAATCCACTTTATGCAATAATTTCGCTGTGAAAGCCTGATTGGGGTGAAACCAGGGTTGAAATAATAGCTTTGTTCACTTGCAAAATGTCTTGTATATTTGTATGTTATATGAAAATACACTAATATGTGGGGAAGTGAATTATGCCGGTTCATTACAGATTTGGCGGTGGAGGGTTGCCGAAGATGGTTAAGGCTCTTTTAATAACCAATGCCGTTATCTTTGTTTTTATGAATATTCTCATACCAGTGTCTTCACATAACTTGCTTTTTCGCCTGTTTGGATTAGTTCCGGTACTTGTTAACAGGCTGATGATCTGGCAGTTTTTCACCTATATGTTTCTTCATGCCAATTTCTGGCATATTGGCTTCAACATGTTCGCGCTGTGGATGTTTGGCACCGAACTGGAATATAACTGGGGATCCAGGGATTTTCTGAAGTATTATCTTACCTGTGGCGTGGGTGGTGGTGTACTTGTGTGGTTGACATCCTTTGTTGGTCTGTCATATCCGTTAGCCATAACAATCGGGGCTTCCGGCGCTATTTTTGGGCTATTGGTGGCGTACGGGCTTATGTGGCCTGACCGAATGATATTTGTAATGGGTGTATTACCCATGAAAGCCCTTCACTTTGTCATTATTTTCGGTGCAATTGACCTCCTGCAGGGTTTGAGCCGGTCCGGAGGCGGGATAGCCTATTTCGCACATGTTGGCGGTGGTCTGACAGGGTTAATATATCTGAAATACGGCTGGCGCATAATGATTCATCTGGAAAGCATGGTTAAGAGTTTTAAACGGAGAAAATTCAAGGTTACCCAGGGGGGGGGGCGGAAGGCGCGGATATGATTATGAGGATGAACACGGTCATCCCGATATTGATGATGAGGTTGACAGAATTCTCGATAAAATTTCCAGGGAAGGCATGGACAGTCTTACAACCCGTGAAAAGCGTATACTCGACAAGGCTTCAAACAAAAAAAGGCAGTAATACTTTCCTTTATTTATTATAAATATGTGTAATCAAAGGATTTCATGATTATTTTATTTTGTTTAATAGGGAGCCGCGAGAGGAGACACATTAATATATAATTATTATATGTATATATAAAATGTCGTTGTAGGGATAATTGTGGTGTAGAAAAATCCTTACTGTTGCCCATGAAGTCTATGGCTATTAAGTCATTAAGATTGCATCTATAATGATACCGTTTTGCAAGAAACTGTTTGTTCTTTTTCTGCTGTTCTCTGTGCTGTCATTTCCAGCCATACCGGAACCGGATACTAATGTAAGCACTGAGCCTGTTGTTTTTTCCAACATTGCTCAATCTGAAAAACGTATCCTTAAAAAAAATCTTCTCAGGGATAAAAAAATCCTCTCGCTTACAGGATATAACAGTTTGGCAAAAGAAATAATTGCCCAGCATTCTCTTATCGTCGGATCCAGTATTGTTTTGGTTAGTCAGAGTACAGTTTATTCTTGGTTAGTAGACCATATCCGTGTTTCTGCCGCACTTTCAAGGTTTTTCGGCATGAACTACTTGCTGACACCGGGCTCAGTATACGAGTACCATGGCGAGGACAGTGAAGGATTATCTGTAGATTTCAATAATGCATACAGTGACTCAACTTCAACGATTTATGTCGGTGAAGGTGAAATAAAAATTTTTCTTTTTTCAATTACAGGCTCTTTTGTCAACTTCCTGGAATACAATGACACTAAGAATAAAACTATGATAGCACAGAGTTGCATATATGTCAGGGTAAACAATCCTGTTACACGTATAGTTACCAACTTTATCTTTGCAATTTCTGACTTAGAAAAAGGGGTAATGGAAAAGATTCTTACCCTGGATGATACTGTTTATAAGATTGTTTTAACTTTTATGGAGGATCCACATCTATACCTTATGCTTAAAAAACCTGAAGCACATGCTCCTGACAAGGCCTCGGAGCTTGCTGTAAGAATAAGGGATACTGTGGTGCAGGAATCATCACTGAAAGAATCGCGTGAACTGGGACAGTTAGTAGAGAAGGCAAGACTCGAGGTTGGGTATTAAATACCGAGTTGCGTTCATACAAGTTCAAATTCATGTTTAAATAAAAAAGGCATGATAAATAATATTTATTTTTAGTGTAAAGAGAAATACACAAGAGTCCCTGTTAAAAGAATAAATGAAAAGAGTCTTAATCTACCGCTTTTGCGTTCAATCTTCCGCCTTTTAACAGACTTACAAAATCTTTTAGCATCATCCGTTTCTTTAAGGTAATTTGCTGATATATCATCCGAAATAGTATCTTCATGTTTTATTGCAGATATAACTCTATTGAGAGTGTCTAAGCATTTTATGTGAACTGTCATCGATACGGTTCGTGTATATGACTTATTGTGCGTAAGAAACAGAATCCATGCATCGGTTATGGAAATTATGAGACTGATGTCGGCTTTGTCCACGTCGTTGGTGATTGCAAGCCCGAGATCAGTGAGTACTGATTCAATTGTTTCCCGTGCACGGTTTGAAGGTCTTAATCCGGAAGAATAGCTAACGATGACAGTTTTTCCCGGAAAAGGATTGTGGGTAGCATGAAGGTTTTGAACTGCTTTTGAAAGAACAGTGGTCAGCAGTTCAGCATCCGATGGCGGATGATTATCGGCGTTTGAAATCCCGGCAGAGATGACCCACAGAAACATTGTGAAGGCAAAAAATTTCATTTTAAATCTTTCTCCATTATTATTCATTGAAAATAATGCTTAAGTGATGAGTTTCCAAAAGAAAAGGTTATAAAAAAGATAGAGCTTGACAGGTAAAAGTATATTATATTCTATTATTACATCGATAAAAGTGTAATGAATGGAAATAAAAAATGGCGATATTTCTGTACATAGTAGTAATCAGCATTGGATTGTCTCTCGGAGCGCTTTTGATGCCGTTGAAATGTTTTGTGCATCTGGAAGGGGGGATTGACAAAGGTTTTGATATTACCGGCAGGGTTATGTTTTTTACAGGACTTATTGGAGGTGGTGTTCGTTATGTCAGGGGAATTTACAGGTTGAATGTTTTTATCCTTTCATGGAAGATAGTTTCATGTAACATAACTCCTGTTATTAACTATTTTAAGCGTAAAAGGAAAGAACGTCCGGTAAAACCTGGAAAAGAAAAGAAAAAAGTTGAAGAAAAACCATTTCTGGCTCGTCTTAAATCTGGATATCGAAAGTTGCCTGTTTACATAATGTACGTTAAAGAGGGATTGCGGGATTTCCGTGATACGGTTAAACCGGATCAATTTTTAGGAAATGTTACATTGGGACTGGGCAATCCGGCGCTAACCGGCTGGATTTCCGGATTTATTATTTTTATTAATGATTTATTACCCCCGAAATATGAGATAACACCCTCATGGGATTTCACGCGAGAGGTTTTGGGTGGTGAGCTTAGTCTGAAGGTTACGATTTTAACTCATATATTATGGATAAAAGCAATTCGGTATATACCGCGAATTAAATCTTTAAAAAAAAGACACATTAAAAACAGTGATAGTGTCATAATACAGGAGGCGTAATATGGATATTACCGATGTAGTGAAAGTGGTGATGGAACAAATCAAGGAAACTGTACGTTCAGAAACCGTGGTAGGTTCGCCGGTCCAGGCTGAAGAGGCGGTTATCATACCGGTGTCTCGTATATCGTTCGGATTTGGAGCAGGTGGAGGAAACAGGGGCGAGGGAGAAAATAAAGCCGGAATGGGAACCGGTGGTGGCGCCTCAGTGGAACCTGTGGCGTTCGTGGTGGTTTCCAAGGGCAAAGCACAACTTCTGCCAATAAAGAGCCGTGAGGCTACACTCACCCGCCTTATAGACCTTATTCCTTCATTAATTGATCTCCTGAAGAGTATGAAATCCCCGGAGAAAGACATAGCTAAGGATAAAGAAACTATTAAAAAGGATGACAAGAAAAATACCAAATAACCCAAAGATAAAAATGAAACGAATAGCATTCCAGGGTGAACTCGGCGCATACAGCGAACTTGCCACATACGAGTATTTCGGTCATGACTTGCAGGTCATTCCGAAACTGACTTTTGAGGATATTTTTAAGGCGGTCAGCAAAGGTGATGCGGATCATGGTATTATCCCTATTGAAAATTCACTTACCGGCAGCATTCATGAGAACTATGACCTGCTTCTTGAGCATGATTTTAAGATTACTGGTGAGATAAAATTAAGAATTGCCCATTGCCTCATAATGAATCGTGGTGCAAAGATATCCGATATTAAAAGGGTATATTCCCACCCCCAGGCTCTTTCGCAGTGTAAGGATTATCTGAACAGGCTGAAAGACATTGAGCTTATAAGCGTATACGACACAGCCGGAGCGGCAAACAGGATCAAGAAAAGCGGTTCAAAACAGGATGCGGCTGTTGCCAGCGAACAGGCAGCGCTCGATTATGACCTGGATATCATTCAATCGGGTATTGAGTCCAATCACATGAATTTTACCCGCTTTCTCATAATTTCAAGAGAGCTTCAGGAAGAGGTGGAAAACTCCAAGACATCCATCGTTTTCAAGGCGAAACACATCCCGGGAGCGCTGTATAAAAGTCTCAGTGTTTTCGCTCTCAGGGATATTGACCTTTATAAAATTGAGTCGCGTCCCATTCCCGGCTCGCCCTGGGATTATATGTTCTATCTCGACTTCAGCGGCGATATACGCCATGAAGTGATAAAGCGCGCTCTGGGACATCTGGAGGAAATTACCAGTTTCCTGAAAGTTCTGGGCTCGTACCGTAAAGGCGATGAGGTTACCAGCCAGCTTCAGGGAAGAGAGAGGGAAAGAAATAAAAAGTGAGAAGTGTTGATTTGTTAAGGCAGACAACAGGTAAACTTCCGAAACTCTTTTATATATAACGACAAAATTTTGTAGACAGAATCCAGAAACCAGAATGAAAAATGACAACCTTTTGTACTGTTTTATTGGTTTTTTTTATTCTGACTCCTGACTCCTTAATTCTGACTTCTTATATAGTAACTTCCCGTTACCGGGATAAATCGTGGATTACATACCTCATGGATATTCTCGTCATCCGTTTCAGTTCACTCGGTGATGTCGTAATGGCGACAGCTGTAGTTGAAACTCTCCATCGTGAAATCCATGAACCTCGTATTCATATCCTTACTAAAAAAGAGTATGTCCAGGTTTTTGAAGGCGACAGGCGTATAGAAAAAATTGTCACAATAGACGGGCATGAAAAACCTTTTGAAATATTAAAGAAACTCGGTCGAAGGAATTTCGATGCTGTTATCGATCTCCACAGTTCGATAAGAAGTAGAGCAGTGGGTATATTTTTACATTCGCCATTAAAAATGAGAATAAAAAAACACTCGCTGATAAGACGCATCATGATTTTAACGCATAACAGGTTCAGGCGGCGGTTTGATGTTCTCGGCTCATATCTGGATACGCTTAAACCACTCGGTATAAATGAAAGAGTACTTCCACATTTGATGCTGAGCGAGAAAGCCCGGACTGTGGCTGATAAGTTTTTAAGTGGTTTTGAAAAAATTGCTCTGGGTTTTGCTCCGGGTGCCAAGCACACGACAAAAAGATGGAATGAGGATTCATACGCATATCTCGCCGATGAGGCCGCCAGGCAAGGATATTTTCCTGTATTTATTGGAGATAAAAGTGAAACAGCTGTTGTTGATCGTATAAGGAAACGTATGTCAGAGGAGTCTATTTCAATAGCCGGAGAGGTTAACCTTGCCGAAACATGTGTTGTTATTTCACGGTTATGTGGACTTGTGACCAATGACAGTGGAATGATGCACATCGCCGGTGCTCTGAGTACTCCTTTTGTCGCAATCTTCGGACCGACTCATCCTGACCTGGGATTTGTACCGGGATATCCATCCGGAATTATCATGCATTCGGGAGCAGACTGCAGCCCATGCAGTGTTCACGGTCAAACGCCATGCAGGCTGAAACAGAGGGTATGTATGGATGATATCACCTGGGAGATGGTAATGAGTGAGTTACAACATGTTGTGAATATTAGGATTTAATATCTGTTTTACTGCCGGAAAATAAATAGTCTCAGGCATGAAATGGTAAGGTGAGTAATCCTTAAGAAACAAATTTAATATTGTAAATCTGGAACTTGAAATCTGATGATCCCAGCCGATACATTCATTTCCATAGATCTCGAAACTACCGGACTTAACCCTCAGCTCAACGAAATCATTGAAATCGGCGCAGTAAAAGTCAATGACGGCAAAATCACCGATCAATACCAGGAACTTGTGAAACCCCGGAGTCCGATCCCTGAATCAATCACTCATATTACGGGGATTTCAAATGAGGATGTTGCCGGTGCCGGCTCAATAGAGGAAATTACACCTTCGTTTCTCGATTTTATTTCAGATAACCGGCTTCTCGGGCAAAACGTCAGGTTCGATGTTGCGTTCCTGCGGGATGCAATGGGAGTTGGGAATATCGGTGAGGCGGTAGACAACATTGAACTGGCGAGGATACTCTTACCGCGGCTTCAGTCATACAGCCTGGACAATCTCATCGACTTTTTTGCTTTAACTCCCGAAAAACGCCACAGGGCACTCAGTGATGCACAGATAACCGCCGATATCTTCCTTAAATTAATTGATATGCTGCGATTGGTACCCATTTCATTTCTCAATGAAATATTTAAAATATCCGAAAGGACGGGGAGTAATCTCAGGGATGTTTTCGAGTCGTTGATCCTGGAGCGGATGCATGATAAAAAGCAATCCGTCTCGAAGTCTATCCCGGTTTTTTCGGATATTTCCGGAAAAAATAACAATATATTCGGCGATTTTACATCGGAATCCCCGCCTGTGTCCGAATCCCGATCCGCCATGATAGACCTGGAATATCCGGCAAAGCTTCTTTCACGAGGTGGAAAGTTGTCGAAGTATTTCGACGCTTATGAGGAACGCCCCGGACAGATTGCTTTTACGAAAAAGATAGCTGCCGCCTTTAACGATTCGGAAATTCTGCTCGCGGAGGCAGGCACCGGTACAGGAAAATCGGTTGCATACCTCATACCTTCGATTCTATGGGCAGAAACAGCCCGTGAACGAATAATAATTTCAACAAATACAAAGAATCTTCAGGAACAGCTCTTTTATGATGACATTCCCCTGTTGGGCAAAGTTCTCGATTTCCCTTTCCGTGCTGTGATTCTCAAGGGTCGTGGTAATTACATTTGCCTTCATCGCTGGCAGAAAATCATCGAGGGATCAGAACAGTATCTCACAAAACAGGAGCGCAGCCTGCTACTGCCTGTATCTTCATGGCTTCACGGGACAATAACAGGCGATGTTTCGGAAACCGGATTTTTCTCCATGCTTGTAGAGAGTGGTCTCATTGACCGTATCAACTCCGAAAGTATTTCCTGCGCCGGCTCGCGATGCCCTCTGCGTGAGCAATGCTTTGTTAACCGTGTCAGAAAGGCAGCACAGTACGCTCATATCATTATTGTCAACCACTCCCTCGTGTTCTCGGATATGGTATCGGATGGAGGGGTTCTGGGTCCCTATACCCGTATCGTTTTCGATGAAGCCCATAATATTGAAAAAATTGCTCTGCGTTATCTCGGTGTGACAATGAGCTACTACCGTGTGCGGAGAATCCTCAACCGCCTTTATTCGAAAAACGAGCATGGATACGGTCTCTTTGCCATGCTCCATGAATGGGTAAAAAATGTAGCCAAAGGATGGCCCGAATTCGCAGTCCACGAAGCCACAATACAATCCGCTGTTGATGCGGTTGAGCATCTGCGCTCGGTCACCCGTGAACTTTTTGAGCAACTCAACACGGCGGTTCGTTCCGAGGTGGCTGTTAGAAGTGATGGTCATGAGGGAAAACTGCGCTATTTCGATAACAGCCCGGTCTTTTTATCGTGTGCCGATATTATCTCTGCATTCAATGATGCCCTGACAGCGCTTATACAGGTGAGTGAGGACATATTCATGCTCGTTTCGGAGGTCTCTTCGGGTAAGCTGGAAGACAAAGAAGATGTGATGATCGACATCGAGAAAGCGCGCCAGGATATCCAGGCTATTGTAGACGAGTTCGAATTTCTCCGTAACGCCGCCGGACGTAATGTATTCTGGTTCGAGTACAATCTCAACGGGAGCGCTTACTCGCTCAGCATCCACAGCGCACCGCTGGATGTGGCTGAAAAACTTGCGGTTGGTCTCTATGATCACATAGAGACGGTTATCATGACCTCGGCTACTTTGACCGTGGCACGTGATTTTTCATATATCCGCAACCGGCTCGGACTCGACCTCGACACGAGGGACAGGGTAACCGATTTCATAGCCGCAACACCGTTCGATTACCAGCGCCAGTCAGCAGTTTTTATGCCCACTTTTCTACCATCGCCCAAAAGCGACAATTTCATCGAGGAGGTGAATGAAACCCTCTTTGCTCTTGCAAAGAATATCGGCAGGGGAATGCTCGTACTATTTACCTCGCGCGGGCATCTTTACCGGGCTTACAATGAACTCAGCGATCCTTTCATGCGGGAGGGTATCACACTTATGGGGCAGGGGATAGACGGTTCACGCAACCTCCTTCTCAGGCGTTTCCGCCAGGAAACGAGGTCGGTGTTGTTCGGCACTGATTCGTTCTGGGAGGGAGTGGATGTTCCGGGCAGGGCGTTAGAGATAGTGGTGATAATCCGTCTGCCGTTTGCGGTGCCTACCGAGCCCATTGTAGAGGCGCAGATGGAAGAAATCGAGCGTTCGGGCGGTAAACCGTTCATGGACTATACTGTTCCTGAAGCCGCAATAAAACTCCGTCAGGGTGCTGGAAGGCTCATCCGTCACCGTAACGACCGCGGTGCTGTGATTGTTATGGACAAGCGCGTTGTTACCACGAAGTACGGCTCCGTATTCAGGAAATGCCTTCCGGGTATGGAGATACGGGCAGAGAATGTGGAACGGTTAAACGATGGATTGAAACGGTGGTTTGAGTGAGGGTAAAAAGCATATAGTATATTGAATAATAGCCACTTATGTGAATTAATGAGTGGTTTATTTTTTGCGTATTTTTCCGGTGCTACTGTTGTACTACTTTGAAGCAGTGTAAATATTTACTCACCGCAATCATCAATGGATGAATTTTTATTTTATAGGATAGTAGAATTTTAAAACTTTGAGTTTTCAATAATTAATATTTTCTCCTGTTATAATAATTCTGCTTCAAAAGAGTTTCTTTTACACCTTTCTTGTCAAATCTTTTTATTTCATCATTACTCTTGTTTAGTTGTGCCCATTACTCCTCTGATAATTTCAAGTATTTGGGGCGATGTTGAATGCTCAGTTCCTGGAATAAATCCTGAATTTTGTGGGGAAAATATCGAATTCGTTGCCTGTAATAAAACTGCATTCTTTGTTTGTTCGTCAGATGTTGCCTCAACAAATGTTTCGAACGAACTTAACGCATTTTGTCGATGTTTATTTACAATATAGTTGTGCCACTGAGACTTATATATTTTCCCAATCCATAAAGTAGCAGTATATAAAACTGAAAATATAACTAACTTAGCAATACCAAATTGTATAGATTGGAGACCATTAAATTCGGTTATTTTAGCTGAATAAACTATTGCAAGATAAAACCCCAAGCTAAAGTACAAAATGCTGAAATACCCGTTGCTATTAACCATTTTGCTGTTTTGGCTTTGTGTTCATCTGCCTGTTCTTTAAAATGGATAGCATGTTGTGCTACACCAATTTTTGCTGCTACATCTCTGACTTTCGCCTGAGTATCTTGCATTTCTGCTAATAAATTTTCAGCATTTTCTTTGTTACTTTCAATAACTTGGATAAGCTTTGTTACAGTCCTTGACATTTCTTCAATATCTACTCCTTTTGGAACTGAATATGCAATAATTGGAGATAGAGTCTTATATAGATGGGTATAAATTGTTATTAATGTTTCTATTAAGCTATTTCTTGCTTGCGCCGGATTGGGTCCACTCTTTGGATTAAAATCTAATACTTTCGTGAAATTTGTTTGAACTTGCTCAGCAGAACTTAATAAGTTGTTTAATGTTTCAAGTGGTATGCCATCCAAGTTAAGTTCATTTAAAGAGTGAAAAATATTAATAATTCTTTCAAATATTGGTTTACATTCTTCAAAATTAAAGGAAGTTCCTAATTCTTCCGCTCTAACTAAAGAATCAGGTGTTATTTTTATTATTCCATCCAGTGTAGCTTTTAAGGTATCTTTAGTCGCTTCTTCCTTTTGGAGAGTTTCTTCCATAGTCATTTTTTAATACCCCCATTAATTTTAATCATACTTCAACATATCCACAGTCACAAAAGTATCCACGCTTCAGTCCTGACCGCATATATTGGTCTCAGGCATTGCAGTCGATAATAGTCACCTGAGTAATAGCTGTCATGTGGAACCGCTGGTTAGGCCTCTTCCCCCGAGCGAATGATTCTGTGTGTCATGCCTGTCTCTACTTCATTGTCAGCGGGCTCTACAACAACACGACATTTCGGCTTGACCGGAATCTCTTGAACTACCTCAGTTACGTCTATCTTCCCGATCTCTTTCCAACCATCGTCAACAATAGCGCCAAAGTAATAAAGTCGCCTTCCATCCCTACGTCCTGTTGTGGACTCCTTCAGGCTATCTAAGGCAGCCTTAATCAAGAGATCGGCCCCGCGGGTATAAGAATCGTAATTAACAAATGAAATCTTTGCTGGTGCCTTCAAAGGTTGCCAGCGAATCTTTCCTGTCGCCCTTTGAAGCAAATCGACCCAGAAACGAGGAGAACGTAGACCGTGGATCTCGAAATACTCAATCCAACTCGGGAGTGAGGCGTGCAAAATTACATCCAGCCGACCTTCGCCTACGAACTGTTTAGGTATCTCTCTTGTCGGAGTAAAAAAGAGAGCAGCACGTTCAGAAAACAGCTCTGGATGATCTTCCAGTTCACTGGCTTTAAAAGCCTTAGGGCCTTTCTCGAAAAAATACCGTGATAAACGATTCATCAGATATGGCCTAACTAGGGCTTATATAGTTTCTATGCTAAGAACCTATATACATCAAATACTGCTGCAGAACACCTTAATATTATAAATTACCATAGCCCTCACGCAAAATCAAGCCGAATATATTACCGGGACATCCACAATCATAATCGTCTCCACGCCTAAATCCTGTCCGCGTATATAGTATTCAGACATTTCAGTTGTTGGTACTCTCGATACTTTTTTTATATGGTTCGGGTCTTATAACTTCTTTAAACTTGAGCAATGAGGGGGCTTTCCAAACAACCTCTTGGTCTTCGTTGAAAACTACAAATGAATAAGGTTCTAATTCATATTTTTCACGTGTTTTTTGTCTACTAATGTATCCGAGAGAAAGTCGTGATCCCGTTTTTCCATCGGAAATTTCTAGTAACTTCGGCCCTAAAGATAATTGTTGATTAGCATTGACTGGATCACAAAATGTAAGACTTTGGGTTCCGGAACACCACAGAGAAAACAAGCTCCCATTTTTATTAAATAATTCAATATTCGCATAACCTTCACTACCTTGATAATCATCTTTTATAGGGGATGCTTTTATAGGGGACGCATATAATTTAATTCGGACATTTCCATTATTATCTACTATTTGTAAGTGTTTTGTAGTTAACCTCTCATACTTTAGAGTATTAAAAATCCATGATGAAGCTATACCACCTATCAAACCGGCAAGTAACATAAGAACGATCATTAAGAAGTTGTTCTTTGTATTCATGTTATTTCCCTCCATAATAGTGGCGTTCTACCTCTCAAAAAATGTATACCGTTTTACATACTTTAAAACATCCATAACAACAAACGCCTCCACGTCTCAATATTTCTGTGGGCTTGTACCCCCTTCTGAGATATCGAAATCCGGATTTAATTACTTAATAACGCTCATACTAAGCAATAATGTCAGAAATGGAACATAAGTAAAAAGACCAAGACCGAGAACAAGCCACCTTTTGTTTTTGCTCTGTCCGGAATCTGTATCGGCAGCGTTTTCACATACCTCAGCGGATTTTGTAATCAGGGCATGTTTCAACGGCTGAAAAACAAATTCCGAGAGAACTATACCATACAAAGCCGTTATAAGAGCGAATGCCATGTTCGGGCCGATAGTTGATGGATCACTCATGTGTGCAAGCATATTGATATTACCGATTAGCATCCCGGTAATTCCTCCGGCTATCGAAAGCTGAGATGCCAGGTTGAAAAAATTAACATATTGTTTCAGCTCATCGAGCGACTTTACTCCTCCTCGTAGAAGTGCTTCTTTCAATGCATTTAGAGGAACAGCAAGCCCGAATGAAATTAAAGTGCCGCCGATAAGTATTCCTCCGACAATAAGAAATGACGGAAGACTAATAAACAGTAAGATACTTCCCCCTGACATGATGCCAAAGAGAAGAAAACCAATGATAATAATAAATCCAGCAATCATGTAACCCAGCATGGTTAAAACTCCTTTCAATTTATTTTAAAGTTTCCCATCTCGAACTCGATTTCATCCACGACATGCAGTCAAGGACGCATTGAGTTATCGAATAGTGTTACTTTCAAAGTCATTTCACCAACACCATCGTCCTCGTCTCACTAAACCCATTCGCTTTCAGAGTGCAGAAGAAAAGTCCGTTGGGTAAATCCTTTGAATTCCAGGTGACAGAGTGTTTCCCTGCTTGTTGGTATTCATCTGAGAGTACCGTAATCCTTTGACCTGAGATATTGTAAATAGCCAGGATTACATGTCCATCCAATGGTATACTGTATTCAATTGTAGTTGCTGGATTGAAAGGATTGGGATAATTCTGCAGTAGTTTAGGTTGTTTAGGAAAAGCTGTTTCAACATCAGTTACTATTACAGTCACATCAATCTCAGCATAAGTTTCACTTTGATTCCCGCTATCATCATAAGAATAAACTTTGAAATTATTGAAGGCCGGTGCATTAAAAACGAAATTAAAATCCTGTCCGTTAACAAAATAATCGTCTGCATCATTAACGATTACCCTATAAAAAGATGCAGTATCACCATCCTCAGCGATTTTCGGATTGTCCCATGAAACTTTGATATTATCCCCCTGGATCTCGGTGGAAAGATTTTCAATTCTATTCGGTCTTTTGGAGTCATTCGAGCTGTCATCAAAATGATATCGTTCTCCCCAGCAAAGAACATGGTAATCGGGAATCAGAGTTCCATTATCATAGTCAAAAGCCCATTGGTAAGTCTGAGCGAAATAAGGTGGAGTTGGCATCTTGTGAGGAAGATGATATAATTCCATCATGTGTCCTGGCAATGCCACTTTTGGCTGCATGGTATTGATGGCTTCACGCACAGATTGTATAGACTCTTCTGTATAGAATTTCCCCTCACTATCCGGAGACATTAAAAATGTACTGTTAAATAAAAAAACATCAACTTCTTCATGGGTGAAGGCAGGCAACATAGCAATTTCCTGATTATCTCCCCCATGAAAAACTTTAAATCCTTCCGGAGTAGTAATCTCAAATTGACGGCTCGATATTTTCCCATCATAATGCAAGCCGTCGTGTGCAGTAATAATTAAATCAAGTCCATTGATAGTTAAGGTTGTATCTATCCCTGCTTCCATCCCTATGGTTATGAGATCTTGAAACCACTGACCTGTTTGCGACGGTCCTATCACAGGTTTGTAAAGATCTTTTACTGCATTTATCAAGTCCACAGAAAAGTGGTCTTCATGCGGATGTGTAATAAAGTAAACGTCGATCAACTCCGCTAATTCCAGAAATT
>JBHPFF010000048.1:0-18753 GCA_042572165.1 Candidatus Latescibacterota bacterium
AATGCGTTTACTTTAGTTTCTTTTATTAATAAACTCATCTAAATTTTATTAATCCTTGACTTCTACAATCATTTCTATTTCAACAGGAATATTACTGTATAGTGCGGTAATACCAATGGCTGCACGAGCATGTTTACTTCGTGGGCCGAAAACGGCCTCGAGTAAGTCAGAGCATCCATTAATAACTTTAGGTTGATCAGTAAAAGAGGGAACGCAATTGACCACTCCCAAAACTTTCACGATTTTTGTTACTTTGTTTAAATCGCCAATCTCAGCCTTAAGGGAAGACAGTAAATCGATGGCGGTTATGCGCGCTGCTTCATTAGCCTCTTCCCAGCCGATATCCTGCCCGACTTTTCCAGTCATATAACCGCTACCCGGTATATACGGCCCATGCCCGGAAAGAAAGACGAGGTTTCCGGTGCGTACTGCAGGGATGTAATTCGCCACCGCAGGAGCCGGAGCATGTAGTTCTATACCCAAATCTTTAATCCTCTGCTCAGCATCGAACGAAGTATCCTGACTTAGCACGGTCTCGGAATTACCATTCTTTTGTGTGCATCCGGGAATAATCAGCAGATATGCTATCGCCATCAACTGAATAAGCAGGGATAATACTTTACTTGATTTACTCATTCTCTTCTCCTTGGTTTGGATTGACAGTATATTAACTGATATTCCCCATATCAAAATCATGAGCAGTCAAAATTCTCAACAATCTTATTTGACCTGCCCCCACTCTTTGGACCACTTTTTGTGTTAGTCATGGCACCAAGTTCTGGGTTGCTGTTGTTGAGAGGTGTAGCGTAGCGGAACCGAACAACAACGGATCAAGCGACCCCTCTACCGGCACTATCGCCTCAGGGGATGGAGGACGATATCCCAACGCACTGTGTGGCCTGATATGATTATACTCTTGCTAAGGGCGGAGTAAAAGTGAGACGGGTGGCGGTCGAATACTGTGACACCCTGAACTAACTTATTCAAGGAAAGTATAATCTTACATCAAACTGTTTTATGAAGTCTAGTAAATACCTTTAAAACTCACGATCATTCATTACGAATACCTTCTCTCATGGAACATACCCTGACAGAATGTATTTTTTTCTCTTTACATAAAGTGAAAAGTAAATTGGATCATAAAATTAGAGACAGGTTAATAATTACTAAGTATAGATTGAATCTCCTCATTTACTCTTAATATATAATGCCACAGAAAGAATTTCGCGAAATCTTTTGCCAACAAATATTTCCTCGCCTGTTCTCATAGTGGGAGGAATGACTGTGTTGCCTGGACAATCGATACTCGGTTCTCCATCGTGAAGTTGCTTCCGTACCTCAGCAGGTGTTATTCTCACAATATTTTCATCCCAGTTGATTAAAAGCCGCGGATAATGGTTGGATCGCCCTTGCGGTGGGACAATTTCCGTGACAATTGAGGGTATGTCCTTCAACTGATCAGCGATGTATTGGAGCATCCGTTCCATTTCTTTCCATTCCTTATCATGGTCGCGTTTGCTCCAAAGTTCAGCTGCCGCTAGCACACCCATTATCTCTTCCTTTCCTACTTTCATAGGCCTACCAAACCCCATATTCGGGGCCATATTCTTGATTGCCGCTTGAATAAGGTCTTTACGTCCAAGTAGAATCCCGGTACATTGAGGTCCCTCTAAGTGTTTACCTCCACTGTATGCAACCAGATCTACACCTGTCTTGATATAGGAGTTAGGATAATCGAAGCGTTCTGCTGATGCATCAACAAAAACGGGCACTCCATATTTTTTGCCGATACGGACAAACTCCTTGAGGGGAATGCTCGGTCCCCTTTCACCATCCAGTGACCTACCAAGAACAAAAATCATGGCTGTCTTTTCGTTTATTGCAGCTTCCATTTCTTTCACTGTTTCAATTTCAACCATTGTAACACCGACGATCCGGATAGCGCGGTCATATCCACTGCGGTGGTTTTTTGCTACGATGCACTCGTTTTTCATACCTTCCGTGTATGGGAGCATTGCTATCTTTTCGGGATCATCACCCGCAACGCACGCACATGTTGCTGCGGTCATGCAAGCTGCACAACCCGAGGATACACATCCGAACTCAGCTCCTGTAAGTTCACCAAGTCTTCTGCCTACTGCTTCGATAAGTTCATTCATTGGTACAAAATGCTTGCTTGCTTCCTCCATAGCCATTTTAACCTCTGGACGTTCAATAGAACCACCCAGCCTTGTCACATAATCGGCACAGTTTATGACTGGTTTCACACCGAGTTTTTCATAAGTCGGTATCGTGATGAGTGGTTTATAAGAATAGGGTTTCATCCCACATCCAGTTACACCGAAAATAGATACCATTCCGATAAGTACTATACAAACAATCTCTGCATTCATATTGCGGTATGAATATAATTTTGAAAATACTAAAGTTAATCTTGAAGCAAATGTAGTTTTCATAATTTTACCTACCTGTCTTTTAAAGGAACAATAATTGATATAAAGCACAGAGGAGAGACCTTTCTCCTCCACCGTGTTATCTCAATAATCTCAGATTTGTATACTACCATCTTTGCTTGTTTATTATTACCCAATATTCGTCGTCTTTTGGAATTTTATCCCACACTGTAGAACTCAAACCATAGGGATCAAAAACGATTCTCCCCTCAAACAGTGTCATGAAGTTTCTAATATTTCTGTCACCAATAAATTTACCACCTCTCACATCGGTATAGATGAATTTACCCTTTTCCAGCTTAAACACTGAGACATCAGCAACAGCACCAACACTCAGGTGACCAAGTTCGGGTCGTTTGATTTCTAGTGCAGGATTTATGGTAGAACGTCGAATCACTTCTTTGAGAGGGATGCCGATAACAAGAATTTTTGACATTACATTAGTCATATTCAACATAGGTCCCATTGAACTACTTCTATGGGCATCGGTGCTGATAGAGTTCGCCCAAAATCCCTGCTTAATTGCTGGTACAGCTATACGAAATACGAAACTCCCACCCCCATGTCCGACATCGAAATATACTCCGCTTTCCTGGGCTTTTAATACATCGGGATTCACCTTGAAATTATCATCAACTGTCGGAAAGTGAGGATAGTAACAGTGGGTGTAGATATCGCCGGGACGCATTTTTTTGAGTATAATGTCGCGGAATGAACGTTCAGGATAACCATCCATAGGGGGTGCCGGGTGAAAATCTAACATACAGGGCAAATCAGCCAGGGTTCCTGCTTCAATTACACGGTCTAAAGAAATCCATGGGATTCGAACTCCATCATAGTTTCCAGCATCATAGTGGGCTGTTTTAAAACCGATGATTATTTCTGGATACATTTTTGCTGTTTTAGCAGCAAGTTTTGCATCAAATAAATACGGGTCATTTTCATATTCTCTTTTAGACATTCCTTTCTTGGAGATATTCAAAAAAGCAAGTGTTCTGACCAGTGAGACATCAATGACACTTTCTTTAAAGTGTTCGAACGTTTCTGCACCCGAGGAGCCAGCGTCCACGATTGTCGTGACTCCATATTGAAAACCATAACTGTCTGGTGATACCCAACTAGGGCCATGAATTTCATCTGTATGGTAAAAATGTGCGTGAAGGTCAATGAAGCCTGGTGAAACGTAATAGCCCGACACATCTACTACTTTTTGAGCTTCAGATTCTGGAATATTTTCTGCAACATGGGCAATTTTTCCTTTATCAACAAGAACATCCATTATTTTATTAATATTATTAGCAGGATCAATTACATGACCTCCTTTTAAAAGAATAGTGCTTGGATCTGATTCCTGTGACAGTCCTATTCCAATAAACATTTGTAAAAATAATGATAGTAAAACGAATACAGTGATAAATCTTACGGTTTTCATTCAATACTCTCCCCTTTAAATAATTATTCTATATACAGTAAAAAATCATTTGTACGTCTTCAGAGCAAGTTGGTCATTTACAGTTATCATTTAAAGTATAGTTTTCAGGAATTGCAACTGTTTTTTTAATCCTCCTTTCCCTTGGTTATATACTCGTCTCATCTTCAATGTTTAATGTTTGATCATCTACCGCAAAGTCAGTCATTCACGTTTCTTACCAAAGTACACATCAGCTGGGGTAGCCTTTTGAGCTAACATCCACTCGGCAATGAGTACTTCTGCTTCTCGAAGTTTAAGGATAATTTGCTATGGTGTGTAGATCTCACGGGGAATAGCCCCAGTCTCCTTTCAATGATTTATCTTCTAAATAATTGGCACAATTTTGGGAGTAAGGTCACGACGAATAAGGTCCCTTCCACTGCAACTGATCACTCTCCTTCACTTCCTCATTTGCTCGCTCCAAAAGTGCCTTTATGTAACCAATAGTAAAGGCATGGCTTACCCTAGCACCGCCAACCATTTGCGGCACATGGTCATCAATCACGGAACAATGATTATTAACCTCCACGAGTGCCCTCATAACCTTGTACATATCCTCATATCCGTTATCCACAAAGACTTCGACAAAATGAGGCAGAGTTGTATTGACATTACGAAAGTGAACTTTAAAAATCTTGTTTCGTTTACCGAAATACCTAATGGTCTGTATAACGTCTCTTCCCCATGATTTTCCCGCTTCGAGCACACATCCAACACATAAACAAATACCAACATTTGGACTATCGGCGATTTCTAGGGCCTGTCTGTAACCTTCGAAGCTACTGAAAATTGGACGAGGAACACCACCTAATGTTAGGCCTGGAGGATCATCTGGATGAATACCTATCCTTATTCCTGCTTCCTCAGCGACTGGTGCCACTTGTTTAATGAAATATTCCCAATTGTCCCATAACTCCTGTTCCGTATAAACACGACCATGTGTAAGGCGATCTACTTTAAGATTCCAGCGTACGTTTATTCCTGCTTTGGCTTTCTCTAAATCAAACGTACTCCCAAGTGCTCCTCCGCGTGTTGGTTCATTCTCTGTTCGCCAGACACTGCTCAGCCTCTCGGAATTACTGGCCATGTGAGCATAAATAGAAGTGTGATAACCGGCCCTGCCTGCATTGCGAAGAAATGTTTTGTATTCCTCTATTTTCTCAGCACGACCGGGAAGGTTAAGAGTGATCTTATCCTGGTTATGGGTAGGCCCATTTCCTATATTTGCTATCTTTAGTCCAGAGGCTTCAATAGTCCGACGGATATCCATTAAATGATCGTAACTAGTATCTCCAAGTGTCCATACTACAACATATTCAAGCCCGAGTTGCTTGATATATGTATGATAATCGTTACGTGTGTTTTGACCGCTCATCGCTGCAAGCTTTACATTTGATGTATTTATTTTTTCGTCAGTGCTACTCACTTCGGGAGTTATTAAAAACTTTGCACCCAATGCACTGGAAATAGCTAATTTACCAAATTTTCTTCTTTGGGGATCAAACCTTACTTTCGATGCTTTTTCACTGCCCTTTTGCATTTTCTCGCGAATCTTCATAGGATACTCTCCTTTTCTTGATAATCTCTATAATGCTCTATTAATTATAGACTTATACAGTTGTATCCCCTATGTACAATATGATGTATATGATGGTATTGAATTCTATATATAGAATACATTATTTGGAATGAACTGGAGTTAATTGGATAGACCTTTTTAATGTACGTCGTCAAAACAAGTTGGACACTTTGAGTTAAAAGTTAAGGTGTACTTTTCACAAACAGCAACTGTTTTTTCAAGCCTCCTTTCCCCAAGTTATGAGCTCGCCTCATCTTAAGTGTTTCACACTTTATCATATCTCCCTGCGACAGACGCTCACTGTTTCGATCTATCTGGGAATAGCAAAAAAACCGGAAAATCTCATTATTTCTCACTTTTGAGGGGTATTGCCGTGTAAATATTTATATGAGTTTTATTCACTTTTTGCATGCTTTTATAATATATATGCTGTACTAAAAAGGCGTTATCTTTAATCCGCAAATGATTCAAGTAAGAGACTAAAAGTTATTTTCACCAAATCCTGATATATATCAGTCCACTGCCCACTGTGCAAAGTAAAATCCCAGAGGCTTTTCTAAACCCCCAGCAAGACATGAGGGGGTGTGGATTGATATTATAGAACCGGCACCGAGTATAAGCCCGCCGCTGTCCCCGATGGGTCCATGAGCAGACTCTTTGAGGGTTGTGTTAGCCTATTCTATGGTGCTAAGGACGCTGTTAAAAGGAAAATGTGAAAATGCAGTTCTGAAATGCCTGTTTAAACATAGCTATCACAATTTAATTTGCTGGTACTTTACAGTCAGGATCAATTTCTTTCGCCTTCTCAAAGTGCTTTCGTGCATTAGCGGTATCTCCGGTTTCCTCAAGTACCTCTCCCAGCCTGACATGTGCATATGCATCATCCGGTTTTGAAACGAGCGCAGCTCTGAAATGCTTGATAGCACCGGCCGTATCACCGGTCTCTTTCAGCGCAACCCCCATCTCAATATGCGTATCAAAATCCTCCGGATCGATTTCCAGGGCTTTTTTCAACCATGTTACGGCATCCTCCGGATCCCCTTTTTCTCTCAATGTCCTGCCCATGTTCAGATGGGCTCCCACATGTCGTGGTTCCCGCCCAAGCGCCATTTTGTAATGTTCAATTGCCCTGTCGAAATCCTTTTGAGAGCGGAAAACATCTCCTATGCAAACAAAAGCATCAGAATCGTCCGGGATAATCTCAAGCGCCTTTTTAAAATGCTCGATTGCCTTATCGTATTCGCCCTTCTTGTTAAAAAGAATTCCGGAATACACATGGGCATCATAATCATTTTTAATAGCAAGAGCACGCTTGTAATACTCGATTGCGCTGTCAATATCTCCGAGAAAGCCAAGTGAACGTGCGGCCAGATAGTGGCCGTTGAAATCGTGCGGAGCAAGCTCGAGGAACTTCTTGAAAAGCCGGACAGCGTCTTCGTATTTACTCATCTGGTACATGTCCATCGCAGACTCATAGTATACTTCACCCATGTACCGTGCCCGGCTTACCTGCGAAATTCCGGAAAAGAATACAAAAAAAAGCATCATTAAAATGAAACATGCATGTTTCAGATGAGGCTTCGTCATGATATACCTATATAAAAGTGAAAATATTTTATTTCACCGTTTTTATCTATCTTTCGGATATCGTGCACATAAACGATATTCCCCATATCAAATTCGTGAGGTCAAATAACTCCGAATAATTCATTCAACAAGTTCAAATTATTGTATTCGTACAATTGAAGCAAGGTTTTTTACTACTGAAGAAAAATAGATCGTATAGCTTGTTATTTTCACAATCATAAATGTGTTTTGAGTAAACAATGTCAGGTTATAGCAAATAGGTGCGTATAGAGTGCAGAATGCGGTAAAATAATATCAACCACTTTGTTGCAATTACCTCAAATTACACTGAAATATACATTGTAGGTTGGAACTAGGATTGGAAATGTTACAAATTGACCTTGCCCCCGAAAACTGGTCCATTTATTATGTTAGTCAGCCTACTGTTGTCACGAGAAAATGACTTGGGTAAATGGACATTCAGTCTGAAGGTTTATCCCCTGCGACTGATTCAAAATATCCTGCACTAGCTGCATTAGCATATGCTGTTTCTTTACTAGATTTATTTGAACCACTGCTTGAAGACGATGTTGAGCCAGTAAATCGTATTGTTAGAAATCGTCACACCGGATATTGAGAAAAAGCTAAAAATAGATTGACTTAATAACGAGACTATTAGTTTTATAGGCTAGTGGAATTGAACCAGTGACTTCCTGCATGTCAAGCAGGAATGCTCAAAATTCACAACTTATTAATATTTAACAACTTCCGCGTAACAGCATGCATTTAAAATATTTAAAATGAAAAAAATACTTGAAAATGAACTTATTAAAATAAATATTCGTTTATAAATAAGATTGTGAAGAATATTGACAACTCATGATCCTACTATGGTAAATACATATTAACAGGACATCATTTTACCCGATAGGTTTACACTTTGAAAAATTCTTTCTTGATTCGGTTATTATACATTACACTGTTGTCTGCATTTTCTTCCGCATCCCTGCCAACCGCAGGAACAACACAGGAACTAAAAGTAACTCGTATTGATGGTAAGATCAAAGTTGATGGCAGACTTGACGAAGAAGAATGGGGGCAAGCCCACAGCATTTCCAGGTTCACACAGTTTGAGCCAGAGTACAATACTCCGGAGTTGTTCGGCACAACAGTTCGTGTTTTACATAACAGCGAGATGATTTATTTCGCATTCGAGTGCATCGATCCTGAACCTGATAAAATAACAGCAAAAAAAACCCGGCGTGACGATGACCTTCCATAAGATGATGGTGTTGTAATATTTCTCGACACATTTCATGATAAAACGACAGCCTACTTTTTCGCTGTCAATCCCATCGGAACACAGAGCGATGGTATCTTCACCGACAACGGCAGAACAGTCGATGTCAATTGGGACACAAGTTGGGAATCGGCGTGTAGAATCAC
Organism: Candidatus Latescibacterota bacterium; assembly: GCA_042572165.1. Classification (GTDB taxonomy): domain Bacteria; phylum Latescibacterota; class Latescibacteria; order Latescibacterales; family Latescibacteraceae; genus JBHPFF01. The sequence continues at coordinate 8,516 of JBHPFF010000048.1, forward strand.
TACAGAAGGGTGGATAGCAGAGATTGGTATTCCATTCTCAGTACTCAAGTTCGATGCAAAAATTAATACATGGGGATTTAACGCAGAAAGAAGAACTGCGAGAACAAGGGAGCGGAGCTTCTGGATTGGTGGGCTCACAAAGATGTTCATGGTTTCTCAGTTTGGGATGCTGACAGATCTCGATCTCGGCGACCTCTCATCGAAACGATATACGATAATCCCTTATGCACAAATCGAGATTGACAAAGACGGTAACACCGAGGAGAATGCCGGTATCAATATACGCTACAACATCATGAGCAATCTCGGTATCGAAGCAACTATCTATCCGGATTTCGCGACAATCGAGGGAGATGTGGAACAGGTAAACCTCACAAGATTCGAACTATCGTACCCTGAAAAAAGACCCTTCTTCCTTGAAGGTGCGGAAAACTACAACACGAGAATAAAGCAGTTTTACTCGCGGCGTATCGGCGAAATCCCTTGGGGTGCCAAAGTCAACGGTAAAGCCGGTAACTGGAAAATCAACGCACTCGTGACACAGTCTGATCCCTTCACAGCGGGAGTAGATGCCTCGGAGGGTGACGATGCTGCATATACTGTTTTCCGGGTGAACCGTGAAACGAACAGCGGCTCTAATATTGGGATTATCGCCGCTAACAGAAGCTACAACGACACGAACAGTGGCTCAGTAGGCCTTGTGTCGACACTATTCTTCACCGATAAATTCGGTATGACATCGCAGGTTATCAAGAGCCACGGAGAGGCAAAAGACGGCATATGGACATACTTTTTCAGACCCTCCTATGACTCGCAGTTTTCGCATTTTCATGTCCGCTATTCGCATTTTGGCGAGGGCATCATGGAGAACATGAATCCTGTAGGATTTGTACGGGACGATGATCGAAGAGAATTCGATACGAATGTCAGGCACACTATCTGGCTGAACAAATACGGCATCGAATCAATCGATGGCTCAGTCAATTACAACCGCTACTGGAGCCAGCAGGGTGATCTGAGAAGCTGGAAGGACAGAAACAGTTTCGAAGTGAAGTTCCTGAAAAACTGGGAGTTCAACCTCGACTACACTGAAGAAATGGTCCGGTTTGAAAAAGTATTCCGCAACCACGATATTACTAATGAGCTTGAATACAACAACAGACAGGGTATGGTGCTCACTATGAGCCACACAGAAGGGGTGAATTTCGACAGAGATTTAGAAAAACTTAGCGGTAGTATCGATACCAAAATTCTAAAAGGATGGGACATTACGTATAGTTTCTCTCGGTTTTGGTTTCATCCTGCAGAGGAGAATGACAATAGTTGGATTCACTATGTGCGTTCAACCTATTTCATCCACAAGGACATGTATTTCAAGCTCTTCTACCAGACAAAGCACAGTTACATCCGACGCATACTCAATATGGATTTTGACCTTCAGAGGAAAACTTTCCAACTCGTGTTTGTATGGCGTTTTTTCCCACCGTTTGGCTCTCTCCAGCTTGCCTATCAGGAAGGAAGCACACGTCACACTGATAGTGATGACAAGGCAAGAACCCTGTTCAGTAAGCTTTCTTGGGTTTTTTGAAACGTCTGCATTTTATTGTTATTATCAGTCACGATTCAACGATATTATTACCAGAAAGACTGGAGCAAAGGAAAGATTTTTCGAACCATTAAACTACAAATCCAAAGATGAAAATTGGTACTCCGAATTGAATTTTTTGCGAACCATTAAATTTGAAATGGATAAGAATGAAATCTAACGGCTGCAAATCAGGCAAGTATATATTTTATGAGATACAAACATGGTTTGGTAAGGCAATTTTTTAGTCTATATATTATTCTATTAAAATGGGTATCGGTGTCTAGTTATCTGTCAAGGAGTCGTCATACTCAATCTCAAACCGCAGCTTATGTTTTGCTTCTTCCTGTGCTAGTTCCAGAAACACTTTTTTTATATTCTCGTCTTTAGTCGCTGCGGCAAGATCATTGTATAGCTTGAAGGCAGTCTTTTCCTTCTTCATCGCCACTATCAGAGCATCAATATATGTCATGTCCGGACTTGGCTTGATGTCTACCAAATAATCAGCGATTTTCAGGTCTTGTACAGCTTGACCGGCTTGTTCAAGACTTTTCCCTGCTTTTACAGCCAACAGTTTCTTTTTATGACCTTTCTCTTCGCGCGCAAAATCTTCGAAAACATAACGCATAGCCACATTATTTACCTGCTCGGCGAGTCGTGTGTAAAACTTCACTGCACCCTCTTCCTCACATATTGCAAAGTCAAGTACTTCTTCGACAGAACTCCATGTTTTCATCTAATTCTCCGAGTTATTTATTCAGAATCCTTATCAATGTTTCACAATTTATATTAGTTTTCTAAAAAGAAAAATATTACATATATTTGAGTATATAATAATCCGACAACTTTTTCAATAATTAATATCTTTTCAATCAATATATTTCTTTGTTAACATAATCCAGTATTTGTATGGTGAAGCTAGTCGGGATCGAACCGACGACCTCCTGACTGCCAGCCAGGTGTTCAGGAAATTAATAACATTATAATTTTCAACAGGTTCAGTGTAACCACATATATTTACATATATTTACTTTGTTTACATTATCTCCATTATTTCTATTATTCATCGAGAAATTAGTAACAAACATATTATCATTATTAATTAATCTACTATAATTTTCTCCTGTACAATATCAGCTCTGACCTGCCCCTGTTTTTATACCTCTTTTTGTGTTAATCAGTTATATTATTTTATAAATGACTATTTTTATTATTAAGTGCCCAATGCCTTTCGTAATTTTGTCATTAAATCAGATGACTTGAACGGCTTAACAAGGTAATCAACACCCCCTGAAAGAATTGCCTTTTGAAGGTCTCCTTTTGATTTTCTTGCTGTTAAAAAAATGATCGGGATATCTTTTGTTTCCGGATTACGTTTCAGAATCTTCCCAGCCTGAAACCCATCTATTTCCGGCATCATAATGTCTAACAGAATAATATCGGGATGCAGACTTTTAGCTTTTCTGACACCTTCTTTGACATTATTTGAAGTATGTATTTCGAACTCTGAATTAATCAGCAGAGCTTGAATTAGTCTTAATATTTTATCATTGTCATCTATTGAGAGAACTATTTTCTTTTTCTCTTCCATATTGTTAACCATTAAAATAAATTTATAAGCTGTATATTCATAATTGGTTGGTTATTTTTATGTATTTGCTCACATCTTTATCTTTATATTTTTCTTTTATTTCCCGAATTTTACTCTGAATTGCCAAAAAGGCGTCAACAATATCCGAATCAAAATGCTTCCCACTGTATTCTTTGATAATTCTTAATGATTTTTCAACAGAGAATGGTTCCTTATAAGGACGTTTAGATGTCAAAGCATCAAAAACATCAGCAACAGAGGTTGCTCTTGCAAGTAATGGTATTTCTTTCCCTTTAAGTCCGTTTGGATAACCGCTGCCATCCCATTTTTCATGATGATTAATAGCAATCATGCGTCCTAATTTTGAAAAACCTGTAATTGAATCTTCAAGAATTTTTCCGCCTATGATTGTATGTTGTTTCATGACTTTCCATTCATCAGCATCAAGTTTTCCAGGCTTCAGAAGAACTTTGTCCGGAATTCCAATTTTACCGACATCATGCATGGGAGCAGCATATAGAACTGATTCTACCACCTGATCATTTTTCCCCAATTTTCTTGTTATCGCTGCTGCATAATGACTCATACGTAATATATGAGATCCGGTATCAACATCTTTATATTCTGATGCATGGGTTAATCCATAAATGGTTTCAAGTGAAGCCGCTTTTATCTTTGTGAAAGCTTTATTCAGTTGCGCTGTTCGTTCAGAAACTTCCTTTTCTAGTTCTTTTTGATAGTTTCGCATGTGAACATGATAGGCTTTTATTTTAACAAGCGATTTAACCCGAGCTTGTAATTCTGTATTATCTACCGGTTTTGATAAAAAATCATCAGTTCCCGCTTCAAGAGCCTTAATTCGATCTTTAACTTGATTCAAGGCTGTTACCATAACAATAGGTATGATTTTTGTTTCATCATTCTCTTTAAGGTATTTAGCAACTTCATAGCCGTTCATCTTCGGCATCATAACATCAAGCAGTATCACATCAGGATCATGTTCTTTTACTTTTTCGATCCCTTCTGCTCCATCATGAGCAACAATAACGTTATAACCTTCAGGTACAAGGTATGCTTCGAACAATCGCAAATTCTTTTCTTCATCATCAACAACAAGTATTGTTGGTTTTATATACATAATCGTAACTCCGTGAAATCATTTCAGATATTTGGCCACGGTTTTCAGTAATTCATTTACATGGAAAGGTTTTGACAGATATCCATCACAACCCACACTGAGCATCTTTTCTTTATCACCTTTCATTGCATAAGATGTCAGTGCTATGATTGGAATATTTATTGTTGTCTTGTCATTCTTGAGCGTTTTTGTCGCTTCCAAGCCATCCATAACGGGCATTTGAATATCCATGAGGATAAGGTTGGGTTTCTTTTCTCTCGCTAAAACCACACCTTGCTGACCATTGACTGCTTTGAGAGTCGTATAACCGGAAACGCTCAGCAGATCACTGATAAGGCGCATGTTCTTTTCATTATCTTCGACTATTAATATTACTGCTCCCATACCCTTACTCTTGTCTATTGTTTTATAATAGAAGATCAATATTAATGTGTTATTTCTGCAATTTATATATCAAATTTCTTTCTTACAACTTTGTCTCTAAAGGGATTGAAATTGAAAATCGACTACCTTTCGATTTACCCTTACTCTCCACCCATATTTTGCCCCCATGCATTTCAACAATACGTTTTGTGATCGGAAGCCCGAGACCTGTTCCCGGTGTTTTGTCAGTCGTCCCACTTATAACTTGATAGAATTCTTCAAAGACATTTTCAAGATTATCTTCCGATATTCCAATTCCCGAATCAGTTACACTGATAAGTAGACTATCATCATCACGGTTTGCTTCAACCTTTATCTCTCCCCCGTCAGGAGTAAATTTTGCAGCATTAGAAAGTAAATTGAACATAACCTGTTTAAGTTTCATATTATCCGCGTTTATCTCAAATTTTCTGAGGTTTTCAGTTATGTTCAGGTTGAGACTGATACCATGATTGTTACATTTTTCTTTGATCATTACAAGGCTGTTCTCAAGCAGATCATCAATCCGAAATCTCGAGATTTCCATTTCCATCTTACCAGCTTCGATTTTTGAAAGGTCAAGTATATCGTTAATCAGTTTGAGGAGATGTGTTCCACTCTCATAAATGTCATTCAGATATATCTTCTGTTGTTCGTTCAATTCTCCGAATGTCTCCATATTAAGAACTTCGGAAAAACCTATTATTGCTGTTAATGGAGTCCGCAATTCATGAGACATATTTGCCAGAAATTCACTCTTGGCTTCATTTGCTTTTTCAACCTGGGTAGTATAAGTAAGAATTTGCTGTTCCCATTCTTTAAGTTCAATTTCTGTTGATAGTATTCTATGTATAATCCCAAGCGCTTCGAGATCCTGATCCGTAAATGCACCTTTTTTCTTGCTCAATAAGCAAAGAGTTCCGAATCTCTGTTTGTTTAATTTTATATTGGCACGAACAAATGTTTTGTATCTTTTTATTATGTCTTGATCAATGGAATCCAGTGGAATCATATTCGTTATATCCTCAAGTAAAATCTCTCCCTCTTCGTCTCCAGCATATTGTTTTAAAAGAAATTGTACTGAATCATGCTCTTTGAATAATTGTTTATCTTCTCCAAATATTGATAAAATTGTACAATCATTGTCTTTCTCTGTACAGAGTATAGCAATGTCAGCATTGAGAAGATTGCAAGCCTTTTCAGTAACAGCATTGAAGAGTTCAACTTGATTTTTAAAGTTTATCAGAGACATTTCACTTAATTCTTTTAGTCTTCGATTATGATGTTCAAGTTTTTGATTTACATATTCAAGTTCCTTGGTCCTTTCCTCGACTTTAAGTTCCAAATTACGGCGATGGTTTTCGAGTTCTTTAAGATATGATCGCAGACGTTCTACCATGAAATTGAATGAATTGGATAGATCCCCGATTTCATCTTTTGTTTGTGTCTTAAATTTGACATCAAGATTCCCTTCCGCTACCTTTGAGCTCAATATCGCAAGTTGTTTGATAGGATCTGCAATTCCTTTTGCAAGTACCATACTAATCAGTAAAGCGATAACAATTGAACTCAATCCTATTACCATGAGAAATAACTGAAGTTTTTTGTGAAACTGTGTTTCATAATCAATAGAACGTTGTATTAAATACTTTGCATCGGGAATCGGGAGTTCTTTAACAGTACAGCGGAATTCTTCACCTAATATTTTAATATTGAATATTGATTCGGATAATTTTTTACCACTACTTTCAGTATGATTTGATTGAATAATTTTACCGATTTCAATTCTCTCATCACTGTTGAGAGAAGATGATACTATGTTGTTATTAAGAATAAAGGTTATATTTGTTTTCGTTAAAAGTTTCAATGTCTTAGCAAAATCATCATTGATGTGAAATCCTAAACGGAGAGCACCGGATATTATCTGTCCTGCTGAAACCAAAGGAACATATACTACCTGATATATTTCTCCATTATACGATAAAAGACCGGATCCGATTTCACCGGCAAGGGCCTGATTAATTTGTACATCGGATGACAAATTATCACCCCAAAAAAGATGTTCATGAACTCTGGCCAGTACTTTCCCTGATTTGTCAATAACTGTAAAAAGATTGCTTTTTACCTGCTCTCTGAATATTTGGGCAATATCGAGTATTGTTTCGTGATCTCCTGTGCTGACAGCAGCCAATAAACGAGGTGCTCTTGACAGAACCAATCCCTGTGCTGTTAATGCATCTGCCTGGTTTTTTAACTGCTGTTCCAGAAGCAATGCTGTTTCATTGAATCTTAGTTGAAATGCCGATTCCGTATGTCTGACAATCATGGAATTAACAACCACCAAAACAAAAACGTTGATAACCAGATTTAATACCACAAAATAAGCATAAATTTTATGACTCAGTCTGGAAAACATGCTTCTGAACCTCAATGAATATCATGAGTTGTAGTTAGTTATGGGAACTATAAATTTATAAAATTTCAAAAGTTCATATTCTATTATAATAATTTGTTCAGTGTCAAAGAACAAAAAAGAAAATGTTCTTTTTAATAAAAAAGATTATTAATTAATACGTTTATCGAGTTTAAATAACAATTAAGAATTTTTATTTATTACAGCACCCCATATCCCCAAAGTTGGCTAAAATACAAGAAAACTGCAATAATAAGTCCTCCTCCGGGGGGATTTAGAGGGCGTTGCAGAGTTAACTGGATAAGCGATTTAATTTAATCTGAAAGTTGTAAAGAGAATAAAAATATACTTGTAAAATCAGTTGTTTTGATTAATGATTGAAAATCAAAAGGAGAAGTTAACAATTATTTCTTCTGTATCTGTCAAATCCACTTTGGTCATACCGCTTTCAACACTCGGAGACCAGGCTTTCACATTATATATTCCAGAGGGTACTTCGATTAAAAATTCTCCACTTTTATCTACTGTTGTAAAAAAAGGTGTATTTACTACAATGATGTAAGCGTGCATATTTTCATGAATCTCGCAAAAAACTTCGACAACACCCTCTTTATCAAATAATACATCTTTCGATTTACCCTGTTTGTATCTTCCTAAGTCAAATCGTTTATTTTGTGAATAAGAAAAAACGTTATGATAAAGTGGATCGAGATTTGGAAATCCAACTATAGTTCCTTCTTGTACAACGAGCAAATCCGGAATGAATGTCTTGTTTTGCTGTTTTAGTAGCGGCATTTCCTCGGGCTGAATAAAGGGATATTTTTTTCCAACCGGTTCGGCCCAAACAACAACTTTCAGATAACCGGACGTTTTATTTTCTTTTGGTGAATCATTGGAGTTTTTTAATTTCGGCTCGAAAACTCCCCGCGAGTAACTGCTTTTCAGGGGTACTATTTTTTCAGCCGAAACTGTAATTTTCCCTTTAATAACAGCACTTTCAACAGGGCTTAGTGTTATTAATGCTATTAAAAAAGAAAAAACAAAAAATTTCATCTCAACAACTCTTAATATTACATTTTCAACACCAATTGTATACATATAAGGTCAATATCCTTATTGCTCTCGATCTTATTGTGCTGCCAGACAAGTTTAATTTGTGTATCCTTGTTTAGAAAATAACCGAATCCAGTTTCGACACGAGTAACATTATAATCCCAGTTGAATGATTTCCCTGATGAATCTTTAAAAGTATCAAATAATATCTGATCAAATCTAATAGCCGAGAAAAATCCCGCAAAAATTATCTGCTTCGCTTCCGCATACCACGAGGTACAACCAATATCATCATTCAAATTGGGATTCTCCCACCAGTTTCTGACAAACTCAGAATATAATTGAGTATGTGCGATACTGTAATGTAAATCAAAACCAAGAGCTTTCTGATTGACACTTTCCAATTTTATACCGGAGGGTAAACCTGTCGAACCTTTATTGAGATAACTCCCATATTCGGCTGATATTCCAAGACGCATACCTATTACTGGTTTTACCCCGAATCTGCCAACAAACTGTACACCGTCATTCATGTAAGCACCCGGGTTGGACATTGACTCTTTTGTAATTGCAAATGAATATTCATAATTCGAAAAAAATCCGAATGCTTCAATACCATAAGGCCAGCAAGCATCATATGCAACAGTTAAAAATCCTTCATCGTCACGCCAGGACAGAAGCTCGTCGGTTGTCTCAGCGAGTTTTATACTTTTCAAAGATGTAATATACTGCTGGAATAATGGAATACCTATGAGGGGATTTCTGTCAGAATATGTTCTGGGCGCCCAGGTTCCGAATGGCAAAGGGATATATCCGACTTTGAAATTGAGAGACTCTGTCTTAAACGGGCTCATCACAGCATAAGCACCGTTAATTCTCGGCTTAGCACTTCCACCGGTTGGCGGAATACCGGCATCCCAGAGGAATTCTAAAAAAACACCAACCTCAGGTGTTATCCAGCTGTCTATAAATAAAGAGATTCGAATGGGATTGAATGGATCGTCTTTACGGTGCATTGTGTTGATAGTCGATTCATTATCTAAGCCGGTATATCCTAATGTTGTCAAAGCGGAAAAATTTAATTGTGCTGATGCTTCGACCAAAAAGACACATAATAATAAAGATTGTATACAAATAAAATATACAAGATGTTTCATTTTACCTGACATTCCCCTTATCAAGTTCATGAGGATTTATATTTCGACACAATCTTATTTGTGAATAAATATTACCACTTTTATATTTTTCATACAAGTATATTTATTGAAAAATCACTTTAACCTTATGGATGTTTAATATATTTACCTCTAAATTTTCCAATTAGAGGTGCCTCTCCATCGGTCAAATCACTGTGACCGCCTAAATACTTCGTTGTGCTGTGAATAACCAAATCAGCGTTCAAACGCAATGGATTTTGATTGTAAGGAGAAGCGAATGTATTATCAACGACAACCAACACATCGTGGTCATGAGCAGTTTCTCCGACGAATTCTATCTCAATAATCTCTATATTCGGATTGGTGGGGGTTTCGAAAAAAATCATTTTTGTTTTTGATTTTATCAAATTCTCTAAAGAATTGATTTCAGAATCTAGCAAGAACTTTGTCGTAATTCCTAATTGAGGAAGAAGCTTTTGAAGTAGTTAAAAGGTTCCACCATAAACATCTCCGATGCAGATTATTTCATCACCGTTGTGGGCGTAGGTTAGAAAAGTTGCTGCTTCTGCTGCCATTCCCGAACCAAAAACCAGTGCAGCCTCTCCATATTCCAAAGCGGCAAGTTTTTCTTCTGCGGATTTTATAGTTGGATTCAAGCCATACCTAGTGTACAGGTTACCCGGCTTTCTACCTTCAACCACATCAAGTAGGTCTTTTGTTGTAGCAAAAGCAAAAGTTGAGTGATTATATAATGGTGAGTGAATTGCACCCTGAACGTCTCTCTTTTCCCCCGCATGAACACACAAGGTTGAAAACTCCTGGAAACAATTATTCTTCATGATGTTCTCCTATGATAAAAGTCTACTCCAAAATTGATTTGGATGAATTTAAGTTGTTTT
>JBHPFF010000049.1:0-18724 GCA_042572165.1 Candidatus Latescibacterota bacterium
ATCCTGCGCACAGGAAAAGAATGAATACACTATTGCAATACTTGACCTCAAGCTGATCGAGACGGGCTGTTTTTGCCGGTTTTTTGACAGTATCCAGGGAATCTGAAGCGCTTGTTTTAGGAACACTCTTATCGGCAATTGCTATCTGAATCGTTCCCGTTGTACTTATTGGCCCTGTCGGGGAACGGTCTTTTTCACATGCCGTAAACAGGAGAATCAATCCAAGAATAATAGCTCTGCTCAAGGTCATTTCCTTTACTCGGATGGGTCTGGAATTGTGAATACTATCTCCCCGGTGGTACCGGGTTCACCGCCGCCATCGCCACTCCCTCCACTTAAAACCGCTGCTGCGACACCACCCAGTAACACAACGCCGGCAACAATATAGAGGGTTTTGCGCGACTTCTTCTTTTTGCCGTACATTAGTTCATTGGCAACAGTCGGTATACCGGTTATAAGGAGATTATCACGCTGCCCTGTAAACACATAACTCGATACTGCAATAATCTTTGTGCTTTCTACATCGACAATCCGTGCCTGGATGGAATATGTTTCCCCGACAAGACCGATCGATCCGATGATTATTCGCTCGGTACTGAGCATTTTACCGAATTCAACGGCACACGACAGATCGGTACAGCCTGTGTTCTGAATGTCGAACTGCTCAAATATCTTGTCCATCTGGGAGCGTTCAATGACGTTGTATTGAACATCAGTTGCTGCCCTGAATGCATCGGAGGAAACAATTTCTATAACCTGACCCCGCAAGTTTGCTGACAGTGTCCTTGCCTCAGATTCTGAAATCCCGTCCGCATTGAGGTCAAGTATTGCAATAGTGTATTCATTCTTTTCCTGTGCGCAGGATAAACGGGGCTGGACAACTCCCATCAGGGGAAGTATTGCACTCAATAAGACAGAAATTATTCGCCGTGCCATATATGTACCTCTGCTTGCGTTTACAATAAATTAAAAATAGAATATTTAACACAAATAGCAATATAAATTACAATCTTTCAAAACAAAAAAACATTTATCACTTCATGTTAAGCCTGTTCCGCACGATCCAGTTCCGCATCGCTTCCGAATAGGGAAGCGCATCATCACCTCCCAGGCTGTCAAGCCTGACCGACCTGCCGGTGAGCCGGGAAACATTGGTCGCCACCAGGGCACGGTGCTGTTCGAGAATAGCCTCATAAGGGCGGGGCACCCTGCGTCTGGTATAAAAGTCGTGAAGCGTCATGAACATGTAATTGAAGAGGTCTTTACCGGCGGAAAAAGTTCTTGAGCCGCCCATCGCATATACTGTTATATGGTAGTTTGCCGGATATTCGCCAATATGATTCATCCCGATTACAGGCGGCTGACCGTCACGGGATTTGTATGTCAAAACGGCAAGAGCAGTACCGATAGGCCGAGCCTTACCCTCTCCTCTGGTATAATCAATAACGTGACCTTCGGGAAAATCAATCAGATCGAGCGTGCCGGTCATCGCTTCCTTTATATGAACCCACTTGCCGGGATCCATGATAAAATCCCCGGTAAAATAGGCGGACTCGATGCCTCCTCCGAGTCCGGCGTGGGCGTAATTAAAAACATGTGGAAACATCCATGTAAAAACAGGCTCCGGGCAATATGCCTCATAGGAGCGAACCGGTCCTTTCTCACGGGAAAATCTCTGCATCTCGGCAATTTCCGGCTGAAATTCAAGTGACGATGCGCACATAAGCGGGGCATCATGCGTCTCTGCAAGCCGCACGATTTCCTCAGCATCAGCGATGCTTGCGGCAAATGGCCTGTTGATAAACACAGGCTTACCCGCCTCGAGAGCAGGACGTGTGAGATCAAGTACCCTGCGGTAATCAGCATGTTCAACGTGAACGGCATCGCATACCCTTACAAGTTCCACAGGATCATCGATGACTTTTTCAAATCCCATGTCCATCATTGCCTCAGCCACACCTGGTACATCATCCCAGACAGCGTACGGTCTGCACCGCACCTTTTCCCTGAATCCTCCCGGCGGCGTAACAAATGTCCTCAAAAAACCATGTGTGCCTATACCGAGCTGCCCGATTTTTACCATTCCCCTTTCCTGCGCGAATGCAGGTGGTTTGCGGGAGGCAACGATACCAGCTATGCCCCCGGCAACGGCTGCCTTCATAAAATCCCTTCTGGTTTTCATTAGAAAACTCCTCTTTTTTATTTTATACTGGATTCTGACTTCAGACAGTTCTAATCCGCCAGTTATCCATCCATTTGTATTTGGGCGGCAGGTATGCTCCGAATGTCTTGTCGGCTTTGCGGGAAAGTTTTTTGAGCACATCCCTGTCTTCTTTCGTGAATTCAGACCGCCAGAGAGAATCGAGAGCATCCCACAATTCTCCGACCGTATTCATTGATGGAAGCACTGAAGATATATTATCGTTCTGCCAGAGGTAACGAAATGCAGCCTTTGGGTAACTGGTCCCACGGTATTCGGGTGATAGGAGACCGAAGTGCTGGGCATAGGCGACCATTGGGTCGCCTCCCAGAGGTTTTATGCCAAGTATCCCGATTTGTTTTTCCCTGCAGAGCGGAATGACTTTGCTGTAGGAGTCAGGCTTATCCTCCCACCATGCCTTGTTATGGTGGAAATTGACAGGAATCATGATATAATCGACGGGAGTATGTTCTGCCGCATAAAGGACACCTGACTCGATATGCGACACCACTCCGACTGCCCGGATTTTCCCTTCCTCTCTCATCCTGAAGAGAATACTAAGGTCATCATCGCCCTTGTTATAATCCGGTTCGCTGTCACGGTAGACTATCCGATACAGATCAATATAATCGGTATTAAATGTTCTGAGCGCACCCTCGACCTCAGCCCGCACATCCTCTTCAACCGCCACAAGGGATATTACCACTTTGTGCCTTTTTCCCGCAAGGGATCGGGCCATAGGCTTGAACTGATGATATATACTGTGGTCGTAAATATCAAAAAGATTGATTCCGTTCTCGATGCCTTCCTGTATCTGTCGATTACGGCGTTTTTCGTCCTTCAGGTTTTCCTTTGAAAGATGGGAACCAAAACCGAGACGGCTCACGGAAACACCGGTTTTCCCCAGTTGATGGTATTCCATATCCCGAGGCGATGGTTTCGGGTAGCGGGGGATAATTTCTTTTTCTTTAGCGCTTCCTGATGGGATTTTCATACTGATGGTCGCCATTCCCAGCGCTGATTTCTTTATCATATCACGGCGTTTCATGTAAATCACCTCATAATTGAAGTTAAATAAAATTATTTCAATAACGATAGATTTGTATCATGATAAGTCTAAAGTTATATTCCTATTTTAATTTTTTTATTTCTTGTTTTTAAGGTTTTTATTATTATCATGTGAAATATCATTTAACATTATTATATTAACTGACATGCTATCATGTCAACACAGATAACACCCTCTATCCAACAGCATACTTTAATTTCAGGAGGATTTCAAGTGATTCGTTATGTATCCCTCCTGACGGGAAAACACCACATGCAAATATTAATATATCAGATAAACTGGTAAAAATGTTTTATTTTGCAAGATAAGGGGATCACAAGCTGAGAGAATAAACTAACACTAAGTGCACAATCTCATAAATACTGTAAAATAACTACTTTATGTCATTGTGAGCGAACAAAGTGAGCGAAGCAATCTCACACTTGCAATGAATATGCTTGATTTGAGCTGAATACGTAACATTATTTATGAAATGAACCACTAAGTGAAAAATTATCAATAAAATCACAGAAGGAGGTAATCATGTTTGGAAAAGTTTTGGTTTTCGGGCTGCTGGTTTTATTAAGTCTCGCTCTGCCATGCCACGCACAGAATCTTAACGGTGCTTCCTACAGACCCGGTGTGGATTCTGACATTGATATGTACATGGGCAACTGGAGGGAATCAATGCCGAGGCATACCCACGGTTCCCTTGTGGAACGTGATATTCTCACCAAAGGCAGTAATATGAATCCGCCGAGAAAGGGAGCAGTCCTCGAGTATGTAAACCGGTTCTGCTATGCCACACTCGACAGCCGCGCATCGACAACACCGACCACCCTCGATGGCGAGCAGGAAATATTCTACATAATCTCCGGAAAGGGTACGATCACCGCCGGTAAAAAAACCGCCGACCTCTATTCCGGTATCTCTGTACTCATGCCGGCAGAGCTTGAATTCACCATGAAAAACACCGGTGACAAGCCTTTGACCATGTATCTGATATCAGAACCCTACCCGGAAGGATTCCGCCTTAACAAGGACATGCTCGTGGTAGATGAAAACACCACGCCCGTCAGCTCATCTGATGCTCACTGGGTCGGCATTGTCAAGGGGCTTTTCACAACTGCCGATGGTCTGGGTACTATGGAGTCGATCCTCACCTGCGCGTTCGATCCCATGACATTCTTTCATCCCCACAGCCATGTTGAGGGAACTGAAGAAGTGTGGATCACCATCAACGATCCGCTCTATGTCCTGTTCGGAAAGCAGATCCGTCTTCAGGTACCCGGAACTGCCTATATGATTCCGCCGGATGCTAAAACTCCGCATGCGAATTTCAATGTATCCGATAAACAGAAAAAGATGTTCTATTTTGCCCGATATGGTGATCACGAAGTTAGAGAGTAATGTATATTTAGCTGCATGGAGAAAAATATGTTACAAAAAATATTATTACTTAGTTTGTTTATGTTACTCGCAGTGTCCGTACTTTCTTTTGCGCAGACACTGGACGGCAGTTCCTATACTCCCGGAAAGGATGCTAATATAGACCTGTTTATAAGCTCCTGGCAGGATTCAGAAGCAAGGAACACCCACGGTTCCCTGGTGGAAAGGAATATCCTTTTTAAGGGTGATCCGGAAAACCCTCCCGCAAAAGGGGCTGTACTCATTTATATTAACCGTTTTACATACGCAACGCTCGAGGCGCATAATGCGACCCAGCCGACAACACTCAAAGGCGAACAGGAAATATTATACATTCTTTCGGGTAAAGGTGTCATAGAAGCCGGCGGTGAAAAAGCGGATCTATACAGAGGTATCTGTATCCTCATGCCTGCCGGACTTGAATTCACCATGATCAATACAGGTGATAAACCATTGACACTTTATCTCGTTAATGAACCCGTCCCTCTTGGATTTCGTCCAAACAGGAACATGCTCGTAAGAGATGAAAACACTATTCCTGTCATTTCGACCAAAGGACATTGGTGCCACATAACAAAAACGCTTTTCGAAACAGCGGATGGACTCGGGACACTGGAATATATAACAACCTGTTCATTCGATCCCATGACTATCGGTCATCCGCACAGCCATGATAAAGGAACCGAGGAGGTATGGACCGGACTGAGCGGTACCAGCATTGCCTTTATCGGCAAGCAGATACGCGTTCAGCCGCCCGGTACGGCATACATGATTCCACCGAACGGAAATACACCTCATTCGAACATCAATACCTCGAATGAACGGATAAAGATATTTTATTTTGCCCGGTACCGTGATCATGAGGTACGAAAGTAACAAAGTAAAACCAAATAAATATTGGAGTTCCTGCAGTAAAACAAACAATTTAAATAATTTTCAAAAAGGAAGGAGGAAACCATGGTAAGTAAAATTTCATTTTTTTGTTTGCTCATGGTATTCGCTCTGACAGCAGGGTCTATTGCCCAGACGCTTGACGGCAGCCCTTATACACCCGGCAAGGATGCCAATATTGACCTGTATCTTTGCAGCTGGGAGGATTCTGAGGCACGGATTACCCACGGGACACTCGAGGAGAGAGACATCCTCACCCGCGGTAATCACCTCAAACCACCTGCAAAGGGCGCGGTTCTCGAAATTGTAAATCACTTTTCACATGCCACCCTCCCGCCGAATACATCAACGGAGCAGACTACACTCAGGGGCGAGCAGGAAGTTTTTTACACTCTTTCGGGAAAGGGAACGATCAAAACAGGGAGTAAAACTGCCGAACTCTTCAGCGGCATAGCTGTTTTTATGCCGACAAATTTAAATTTCACCATAACAAACACAGGCGATGAGCCCCTGACAATGTACCTTATTAACGAACCTGTTCCTGATGGTTTCAAACCTGTCAAAAACATGGTTGTCAAAAATGAAAACACAACCCCGCTATCCGGAACGACAGGTCACTGGTGCCATATTGTCAAAGGCATTTTCAACTCAAGTAATGGCCTTGCAATCCTGGGTAATGTGCTGACCGTACAGATCGATCCCATGACCATACCGCACCCTCACAGCCATTCTGGTAATTTTGAAGAGGTGTGGACTCAAATTAGCGGTACCAGCGTTGCATTCATCGGAAAACAGATAAGGTGGCAGCCGCCCGGAACAGGTTACATGATCCCGCCGGACGGAAATACGCCTCATTCCAATATCAATACTTCCGATGAGGCGGTAAAACTATTGTATTTTATGGCCAGACAATAGATTACTTGTGAAAGAAAATTTGAATTCAGAGAAAATTTTTAAAAGGAGAATAAAAATTATGTTTCATAAAGTTTCAATGATAACGTTAATCTTTTTGCTGATTCTATCATGCGGACAGGTTGCCCAGCGTAGAGATCTCCCTCGTAGAGACCGTCCTCGTAGAGACCTTCCTCGTAATGACCGTGCTATAGATATGTATTTTGGTAACTGGAGAGAATCCATGCCGAAACATACCCACGGATCCCTTGTAGAAAGGGATATGCTAAAAAAAGGGAATGCCCTCAATCCGCCATCGAAAGGGGCTGCCCTTGAATATACCAACCGTTTCACTTATGCAACCCTCGATACTCAGGCATCGACAACACCAACGACCCTTAAGGGCGAACAGGAAATATTCTTTATCCTCTCGGGAAAAGGCACAATAAAAGCCGGAAATAATACTTCCGATCTCTACCATGGAATTGCCATTCTTATGCCTGCTGAACTGGAATTCACAATGAAAAACACGGGCGATGAGCCCCTGACTATGTATCTCATTAGCGAACCGATCCCTGAGGGCTTCCGTCCTAATAATGAGATGCTCGTTAAGGATGAGAATACGATTCCCATCGCTTCAACAACCGGGCACTGGTCTCATATCGTCAAATACCTTTTTGAGACTGATGACGGTCTAGGGACACTTGAGAGAATTCTTACTGTCGCGTTTGATCCCATGACTATCGGTGATTCTCACTCCCATGGTGAAGGGACTGAAGAAGTTTGGACTGCTTACAGGGGAACAAGTCTTGCACATCTCGGCAGACAGATTCGTAAGCAGCCTCCCGGCGTTGGATACATGATCCCTCCAGACGGTCGGACAACTCATTCAAATATCAATTATTCCGACGAGCAGATAAAAATATTCTATTTTGCACGATACAGGGATCACGAGGTGAGAAAGTAGCATGGGCATGAATTTTTACTTTTCTGATAAATGCTGGAAATAACATTCGAAAAATGTTTGAAAAAAAGCAAAGAACTCTTAGTTGATTTATTTATAAGGTATTCCGGTAACAGAGAATAACATTTATAGTATTAATTTAAATATATCAAGAACAAAAGGAGGTTTTGAAATGGGTCGAATCGTATCTATTATGTTAATTATTGGATTGATTGCCGCATCTGCTGTTTCTTTTGCGCAGAGCCTCGATGGCAGCTCCTATACTCCAGGCAAGGATGCGGATATTGACATGTATCTGTCAAGCTGGAAGGAATCCATGCCGAGGCACACCCACGGTTCACTGGTGGAGCGGGATATCCTTACCAGAGGCGATCCCATGAACCCGCCCTCAAGAGGTGCCGTACTCGTATACATAAACCATTTTTCCTATGCCACACTTGACGCTCACGCCTCAACGGCGCCGACTGCCCTCGAGGGACAGCAGGAAGTATTTTATATTAACTCGGGAAAGGGAATTATAAAAGCCGGCGGGAAAACCGCTGATCTCCGTAAAGATATTGCCATTCTCATGCCGGCGGGTCTTGAGTTTACAATGACAAATACCGGCGATGAACCCCTGACAATGTATCTTATAAACGAACCTATACCCGATGGATTCCGTCCCAACAAGGACATGCTGGTAAAAGATGAAAAAGCAACCCCGATTTCAGGAACGAGAGGTCACTGGTGCCATATTGTTAAAGGGCTTTTCAGTACAAATGACGGTCTCGGGACGCTCGAAAGTGTTATTACGGTTTCTTTCGATCCCATGACTATCGGTCATCCGCACAGCCATGGTGAAGGTTGTGAAGAGGTATGGACCGAAATGAAAGGGGCAAGCATCGCCTTTATCGGCAAACAGATACGCTGTCAGCCGCCAGGAACCGGCTATATGATCCCGGCGGACGGCAAAACACCGCATTCAAATATCAATATCTCCGGCGAACAGACAAAGATGTTATATTTTGCCCGTTACAGGGAACACGAGGTGAGACCGTAACCTCATTATAACAACTGTGGCCTGCCTGAGTTGGGATTAGGAAACGCACAGCCATGACATCGCGTGAAAGGATCAGGGCGGCGCTCAATCACCGTCAGCCCGACAGGGTACCTGTTGATTTCGGTGCCTCCCCCGTTTCGGGAATTGCAGTTGGAACGGTGTACCGTCTCAGGCAGACTCTCGGGCTCGATAGCCCGGACGACCGGGTAAAAGTTATCGAGCCATACCAGATGCTCGGAGAGATAAAAGAAGACCTGATGAAGGTTTTATTTTCCGACTGCATCGGGGTAATGAGCGATATCAACAGGATCGGCGTTCCCAACGACAACTGGAAAGAATGGACGACGTTCGATGGTGCCAGAGTGCTCGTTCCCGGTCTTTTTAATACTGAACCGGATAAAAACGACGATATTCTCCAGTATCCCGGGGGCGACCGGTCGGTTCCTCCGAGCTTTCGAATGCCCGGCGGCGGTTTTTACCACGACGCCATCATCCGCCAGAAACCCATAGACGACAGCGCCCTCAACCCGGAAGACAATCTTGAAGAGTTCGGTCTTATCCCCGACGAAAGTCTGGAAAACCAGCGTAAGCGCATCGAGTGGTTGTACGAAAACACTGACTATGCAATCGTTTACGCCATGCCGGGAACATCCCTTGGCAATGTCGCAGCTGTTCCGGCACCCTGGCTGAAAGACCCGAAAGGCATCCGCGATATCGAGGAATGGTATGCATCGCATGTGACCCGCCGCGACTACATCAATGAAGTGTACGAACGTCAGACCGATATCGCCATTGAGAACCTTCCAAAGGTAAAAGAGGCGATGGGGAACAGGATCGATATTGTCTATACAACCGGGTCTGATTATGGTTCTCAGAATGGACCTCTCTACTCCCCTGCTATGTTCCGCGATCTATACAAGCCCCACTACAAACGCATCTGTGACTGGATACATGCAAACACCACATGGAAGACCATGATTCATACATGCGGTGGAGTGAGACCCATCATTAATGATATTATCGAGGCTGGTTTTGATATACTCAACCCCGTTCAGACCTCGGCGGCAGGGATGGATCCCGGTGAACTGAAGGAGGAATTCGGTGACAGGATCGTATTCCACGGTGGCGGTGTCGAAACTCAGAAAACGCTGCCATACGGTACCCCGGAAGAGGTGTATGACGAGGTCAGTGAGCGTATCCGAATTTTAAACAAAGGCGGGGGTTACATTTTTAACACCATACACAATATTCAGGCAGATGTTCCCGTTGAAAACATTCTGGCTATGTTCAGGGCTGTTGAAGAATCATTCTGACTTCAATAAAGTTCGATGTCAGAATTAAAGTGATTCTGGCTAAATATGTTACGATACTTTATTTCTGTGCAATTTATACCATAGTATCTCTCTACAAGCAAAGAAGGGGTGCCCCCCCCTTTGGCATCCCCCTAATAGGAAGGAATTAAAGGGGAGGGCTTCTTCCCTCTCTATTCATAGAGAAGGAGTCAGGGAGTGAGTTTGGAATGAGATGCGGGGCTAATTTAACATGAATTTATAAATTGTTTTTCAACATTTGAGAACGAATTCGTATTAACATCTTTCCGGGTAAATTCTAAAATAATTCCAGTTGTAAGTGACTCTATTTTATCAGTCCCTGCGATATTTCACAGATACCAAAGCTTTTGCCTTTGTGACCAGCATAAACACAATGAACGCCGCGCTTGCAACCATGACGATGGTAGCTCCGGCTGTGAGGTTATATGTAAAGGAAAACCAAAGCCCGGTAACGGTAAAAACCATACCGTTGATAAACGAAAACAGCATCATGCGACCGAGCGACCCGGAATAGCGCTCGGCAATATATGTGGGGATCGTTAAAAGGGCGATGACGAGGATAAGTCCCACAACCTGGATAGTCATAACGATAGTGAGTCCGGCAAATATCAAGAGAAAGAAGTATAACATGGTAACTGGGACACCCCGCAGACCGGCAAATTTATCGTCGAATGAAAGCGCAAGTATCTCCCTGTAAAAGACAATCACAGCCCCGATAATAATACAATCAACGACAAGCATGATCCAGAGGCCGGAAGCGGGGACTGTCAGTATACTACCGAAAAGATAACTCATGATATCAACGTTATATCCTGGCGTCAGATCGATAAGGATGATTCCGAGCGCCATGCCGACAGACCAGACTATACCGATGACTGTGTCGGCCCGGTGTCTGTTATTAAGGGTAAAGAGACCCATAAAAACTGCCGCAAGAACGGAAAAGAAACCTGCACCCAAAAAGGGAGGCAGCCCGAGGAATAACGCAAGTCCAATACCACCGTATGCAGCATGGGCAATCCCCCCGGATATGAACACCGTACGGTTCACTACAACGAGCGGACCCATCATACCGCAGGCAAGACTGACAAGCATACCGGCCATGAGGGCATTGCGCATGAAATCATACTGAAGAGCCTCAATCATCGTTCTCTGTCTCCGACATAGTTCCGGGTATTGTATACAGGTATGACACTAATTCAACAGGGCATATTTTACCAAGCGGCGATCCTGACATCTTCTCAAGCAGTTCAGGAGTGAAACCGGGCACCTCTTCGTGAACATGTAATGACGTGTTCATAAAAGCCACCGAACGCGCATACCCCATAAGCACAGCCAGATCATGGTTGACAACCAGTACAGTAATGCGGCTGCTCATTTCCTTTAACAGTTCAAATATTTTCTTTTGTCCCTCAGGGTCGATTTGTGACGTCGGTTCGTCAAGGACAAGAAGCTCCGGCTCGGTTGCGAGCGCCCTTGCCAGAAACACACGCTGGCGCTGGCCGCCCGAAAGGGCGCCGATACGCCGTTTGCGATATTCCCACATATCGACCTTTTCAAGCGCATCACGAACCACAGATGTTTCATGGTCTGAAAATCTCCCAAAACGCTTGATGTGCCCGAGCCTCCCCATGGATACAACATCCATCACCGAAATTGGGAAGTCCTTGTTTATCGAGGTATCCTGCGGGATATAACCAATGCATGACGCCGCACTGGAAGGTTCGACTCCGAAAACGCGAATACTGCCGCGTTCAGGTTTCAGTATACCGAGAAGGAGTTCTATCAGTGTGGTCTTTCCGCCGCCGTTTGGTCCGACGAACGCAAGAAAATCATGTTCATTAACAGTAAGGTTGATGTCTTTCAACACAACGTTACCGTTATACGAAAACCACACGCCTTCACATTGAATTATCGGATCGCTCATAGCTCTTTCAGTGTAATGCGGATTTTACTTTATATGCTGTTTTTTTAAGATTCACAGCCCAGTTCTCGGCAAGAGGATCGGCGAAGACAACCTGAGCGTTCACCGCATTCGCAATTGCCAGTGTGCTTCTGGCGGAAAACTGGGGCTGGACAAAAATGATCCCGATCCTGTGTTCCCTCGCAAAATCGATTATTCGTTTCACATCCGCAGGTTTAGGCTCTTTCCCTTCGATTTCAATGGGAACCTGTTCAAGCCCGTAAGCTCGCGCAAAATACCCCCAGGACGGGTGAAAAACCATAAATTTATTATTACTGCCTCTTTGACCGGAAAACAGTCTTCGGAGTTCTATATCAAGATCAACAATTTCAGCGATCAGTGCTCTGTAATTTTGAAAATAGTCGTCTGCGTGTGTTGGATCAGCCCTCAGCAGTGCCGATAAAATTGTACGTGCCTGTATCATCACAAGGGGCGGCGAAAGCCAGATGTGAGGATCAAGGGCATCATGCCGGGGGTTTTTATTATCACTATCATGGTACGATATCATGGGTGTTTTTTCTATACCCCGGTCGGTATGAACTATCCGCATCTCAGGATTAACTGACCGGAATCTGTCGATCCATGACTTTTCGAATGCTACTCCAATCGTAAAATAAATCTCGGACATCGAAAGATGTATAAGCTGCTGCGGTTTCGGCTCGTAGGTATGAAGATCAGCACCGGTAGAAACCATAACGGAAACTGCCACATGCTCTCCACCTATTCTTTCCACGAAATATTTCTGGGGAAGTATACTCACTGTGACATGTAATCGTTCCTCTGTTTTTGCTGACAATTGAATGATGAGAGCGAAACAAATAGCCAGAATACCGATGTTTTCAATATACTTTAAGGTTCTTTTCATGATCCCGTCTTTTTACAGCGTTTGCTCAGGCCGCTGATCATAATGGAAATATCACTGATCTCACAGTCACTTTCGAACTGCGAAACATATTCCGTTTCCTTGTCATTCAATAAACGCAGGCAGATTATTTCCCGACATTCGATACACATAAAATGCGGATGAACAGGATTGTGTATACAGGCGATTTCAAAGTACCGGGTGCCGGTATCATCAGTGATTTCCCGTACCAAGTCCTTTTCCTTGAACACGTTAAGTGCCTGGAAAACAGTAACTAAGTCAACACGAACCACCGCGGAAACACGCTTGTGCAGTTCCTGTGCACTGAGAGGTCTTGCACACGTAATAATCTCATCGAGAATAGTGTATTTTTTCCTTGTCAACCGAATATGATTAACCTTCAGGATTGTTCTTGTATCACATTGTTCCATAGGGAAAAAGTATATAAAAAATGCTAACTATTTGCAATTACTATTATTAAATTGCACTGATGATTTTGTATTATTAATCTTACTATTATTCCGGCAATTAAACATGTATCAGTCAAGTCCCAAAAGGTTCTGACGACGCACACTATCCTTGTTTTCACAGTTCTGTCAATTTTGTTCTTTATATTAAGTATAAAAGATGTACATCTAACCCTGAATATATTATTTAAAAAAACGAGAAACACTTCTCTTTTTTCTTGACTTATTGTTCTTATCAGAATATTTTTTAGGTAAATACTTTAAAAAGAATCTGAAAGAGGTAATATTCGTTTATCAACAATATTGTGGTGAATCTTGACTACTCATAAATTTGATATGGGGAATATCGGTTTGATATTATTTCGTATTTTTATTTGGGCTGAACGCTTATAGCTTAAAGCTGACTTTATCACAGCTCTTTTATATGTAATCATTTTTGAGAAAAATCTTAAAATAATAATTTTTTAGTAAACTTTTTGTATTATTCGTGCGTCCAATACAATAAATAATATATCTAAAAATTTTTTATGGAGGAATATAGTGTGTCAGTACGTTTTGTTTTTCCCTGGATATTGAGATCTTTAAAGGATCGACGTATAAAATATACTGCAATAGGTGCCATAGTTCTTCTCGTGCTGTTCATTTTCATGGCATACAGCGATTCTCCTGTTGCTGAAAGAAAATGGGCTGAGGTACAGAGAGGTGAATTCATCATTGATATCTTGGATAGCGGACAAATTAATTCCTCTAATTCAGTTTTTATCAAGTCTCCTATGGAATGGCGTATGGAACTGCAGATAACTGACATGGTGCCGGAGGGTACTAATGTTGCTAAGGGTGATTTTCTCGTGAAGTTCGATACGAGCACGTTACTTGAGCAGCTTGAACTTCAGAAAGATAATCTTGACCAGGCAATAGCCGATTTAAAGCGTGTGGAAATAGAACAGTTTTCCCGGATGTCAGAACTTGAATCCGACCTTCAAATGGCTGTGTATTCGGGGGAAGCGGCCAAAATGCAGCTTGAACAGTTAAAGTTTGAATCGGATATCCGCAAGGAAGAAGCCCGATTAAGCTATCAAAAAGCTCTGTTAAGCTATGATGGAACTGAGAAACAGATAGAAGCCCAAATAATAAATGATGCAATAGAACATCGAAAAGCAACACTCAATGTCGAACAAACACAGACGCGAATAAGAGAAATTGAAGGAAAAATTGATGAGCTAGAAATATATTCCCCGATTTCAGGGATGGTTGTGTACCAGGAAATCGGTGGTTTTGGTTCGCCGCGCCACAAAGTGGCTGTCGGTGATAAACCATTTCCGGGACAGGCGGTTATAAGTATTCCCGATCTATCGAAAATTGAATTTGTTGCCCTGATAAACGAAATCGATGTAGCGCAAGTAAAACCCGGTCAAAAAGCTGTTTTAAAGCTTGATGCCTACGAGGATACCGTTTTTCATGGTAAAGTATCGAACGTTGCACAGCTTGTTGAAAAAAAAGTAGAAGCATGGAGATGGAGGAGGATGATGAGTACTGCTCAGGAACCTTTTGATGAAGTCCCTACATTCCAGGTTAGTATTCTCTTAGATGGATCCGACCCAAAACTTAAACCCGGTATGACTGCTCAGGCAAAAATTTTTATAGAAGAAATACCCGATGCTTTATATGTTCCTATTGGTACTGTGTTCGAAAACGCGGAAGGGTCACCTATAGTTTTTACCAGGCAGAGCTACCCGAACCAGGTGCCGGTTGAAACGGGCAAGAGGAATGAACGGTTCATCATAATAAACACCGGAGTGAGTGAGGGAAACCTGGTTTCCTGGACGTCGCCTGACCAGAATGTTCATCCCATTGGCTGGTTTGCCGAAATGGAGTTACGGAGAACGGAACAAGCGGAACTTCTGGTACATATCGAAAGCATGAACGAACAGGGACTTACCTATGATCCCCAGGCGAAACCTACTCCCGTCGAGGAAAGAGAAGTACTTTCAGATGGAATGCAGCGATCGATGGAAAGACTACCTGACGGTACTTCCAGACCAATGGAACGATCTCGCAGAGATGCTTCCCCGCCGATGGAAAGACCTCCAGTTAATATTCAGGATAGATAAGAATAAGAAACATGACTGTTTGTCGTTCAATTTTATGTATCAACATTTTCTTATAATAAAAATTGAGAAAAGATTCACTACAATAAATATGAGGTGAAAAATGAAATTTCCTGATTTATCAAAGCTGAAAAAAAAGAATACTATGATTATGATTATCGCCGCAATTGTTCTTGTTGTGATACTTGTTATTATAGGGATAGGCAGCAGTATACCTGCAATTGCCACGTTTGATACCGAAGCAGGTGAATTCATTATGGATATTCGGATAGAGGGTGAAATGCAGGCGGCAAAATCCGTTACAGTTTCGGTGCCGCAAAGGTCACGGGGTGGCGTCCGCATCGCCAGAATTGCCGATGATGGAGTTATTGTAAATGAGGGTGATTTTCTGGTCCAGTTTGATACCAGTGAAGCGGAAAACCGTGTCCAGGACCGTCAGGACAACCTTGATAATGTAGAAGCGGAACTCACCAGTACAAAAGCCAATATTGAATCTACGATGAAGCAATTAGAGAATAGTTTCCTCACCCAGCAGTATTCATACGAACAGGCTAAACTCCGTTACGAACTCATGAAATATGAAGCTGAAATTAAAAAGCGTGAGCAGGAAATTGAATTCAAAAAAGCCGAACTGGCTCTTCAGCAGGCAGAAGAAAAAATTGAATCACAGAAGGTTATCAACGCAGCAAACCTCTCCAAGGCTGAGTTACGTGTAAAGCAGGCGCAAATGCGTTTAGATGAAGCCCAGGAAATGTTGGATGCTTTGACCATTACTGCGCCAAAGAGCGGTATGGTTGTATTACAGAAAATCTATTCGCCTAACGGCAGGGAGAAGGTTAAGATTGGCGATACTCCGCATCGAGGCATGGATATCATCAGTATTCCCGATCTGTCGACAATGCTGGTGAAAACGGCTGTAAATGAGATAGATATAAGCCGTATTGCTGTCGGCCAGCAGGTGGTCATTACACTGGATGCATTGCCAGGGCCGGTATTCTATGGAAAAATAACAAGTGTGGCAACCCTTGCGCGAAGCGAAGAGGGTTCGGACTTGAAGGTTTTTGATATAGAGGTAACCGTTGACGGTTCAGACGAGCGGTTAAAACCGGGAATGAGTGCGCTATGCAACATAATTACCGGAACAGTCCCCAATGTCCTGTACGTTCCTCTGGAAGCGGTATTTGAGAAGGATGACACCACAGTTGTTTATGTAAAAAGCCATGGATTTGACCAGCAGGTTGTCAAAGTAGGCAAGAAGAACAACGATTACATCATCATTGAAGAGGGGCTTTCGGAAGGCGACCAGGTAGCAATGCGCGATCCGACACTGCCGCTGGAAGAACTGGGTGTGGTGACCTCACAGGAACAGGGAAATAGATCAAACAATCAAAGGAAATCCGGCGCCTTACCTTTATAATAGTGTCAAGTGATGATTATTAACGAATGGAAAATATAACTATGAACTACCAGGAAAGTTTTTTCGTTGGTCTTGAAGGATTACGCAGTCATCTTCTTAGATCACTGTTGTCCATGCTCGGTATAATTTTCGGTGTCGGAGCGGTAATCGCCATGCTCTCAATTGGAGAGGGTGCCAAGCAGGAGGCACTCGAGCAGATCCAGTTGATGGGAATGAATAACATCATTGTTCAGGATATACCGATCACCGATGAAGCGGACATCCAACAACGCACGAGCAAGTCTGTAGGTCTTACTTGGGCTGATGCCCGCGCGGTGCGTGAACTGAACCCTCTGGTGGAAACCACGGTACCAATGCGTGAGATATCGAAAAATATTCTCTACGAAAATGTGCGAAATAAAACTTCTATTGTCGGAACTACCCCGGAATATATGCCTGTAATGAATTACTTTCCGTTAGAAGGCTCTTTTTTCACTTACAGGGATGTTGAAGAGGAACGCAGGGTATGCATCCTCGGATACGGGATCAAGCGCGACCTGTTTTATTTCCGTGATGCGCTGGGAAAAAATGTTAAAATCGGCGACCAGTGGTACACAGTCATCGGTGTCATGGAGGAAAAAGCTGTATCGTCAAGCCGTGAAAGCAATATCCCCGCCAGTGATATGAATCAAAATGTCTATATACCCATAACAACTATGTTAAAACGTTACTCGAGAGATGTGAACGAAAGTGAAATAAACCGTATTATTGCCCGCTCACCGGATGTTTCACGGATTCAGGAAGCGGCCAATATACTAAAAAATACTCTTGAACGACGCCATAACCGGGTGCCGGATTTCCGTATAACCGTACCTGAAGCACTCCTGCGCCAGAGTCAACAAACCCAGCGTATTTTTAATATTGTTATGGGTGCGATCGCCGGCATTTCACTTCTTGTGGGAGGCATTGGCATCATGAATATCATGCTTGCTTCGATTCTCGAACGGACACGCGAGATAGGTGTTCGTCGCGCCATAGGAGCCACACAAAAAGACATCCTGGGACAGTTCATGATGGAAGCTGTTATGCTGAGTTTCGTCGGCGGTATGATTGGCATCCTGCTCGGATTTACCATGACCAAGATCATTGCAGCTTTTGCGGATTGGCGTACCATCGTTTCCATGGAGGCTATCTTTCTGGCTTTCGGGGTGTCTGTCGGTATCGGTGTCATTTTCGGGGTTTATCCGGCACGCAGAGCGGCTCTGAAGGATCCTATTGAATCATTGCGATACGAATAAACCGGTATTTAATAAGCTTCAAGTTCAAGATTCAAAGTTATAAAAAAAGCTTGGTGTTCACCAACTTTCTCTCGGTTTTTTGTCATTTTCTTTCAACTTTCATCAATCAATTCTCAGATCAGAACTTGAAGCCTGAAACACTAAACCTGGAACTTTTTTTATTTAATACATCTAAGGAGGATGATCGAATGACGGAAAATAAAGCATTCCGATTTAAGCTGCACGCAGGACAATTATTTGTATTCGTTTTTATTTACTTTTTATGCGCCCCGTGTGTGTCTGCAGAGCTTTTGCTGTCTCTTGAGGATGCTATTGACATTGCCCTTGAACAAGGCTATGAAATGAAATCACTCAGGTTAAC
This sequence comes from Candidatus Latescibacterota bacterium, assembly GCA_042572165.1. GTDB lineage: Bacteria > Latescibacterota > Latescibacteria > Latescibacterales > Latescibacteraceae > JBHPFF01. The sequence continues at coordinate 18,245 of JBHPFF010000049.1, forward strand.
CCTCATCGAAGCAGAGGAAAACCGTCGTGCAGCAAAATACCGGTTCCGTACCAATGCGGATTTGAGCTTCAACACTCCAAACTGGTCTGAGGATATGAGAGAGGTTCCGGTGCCCGATGGTTTGCCTGTTTACAATAGTCTCGGCACTTTGCGCTACCAGAGCCAGCTGAACATTACACAACCCCTTCCGACAGACGGCTTCCTGAGATTGAGATCGCAGATATACCAGTCAAAGGAATCCAACTATTTTGCAGAGACCGATAACATGATAAAGCGTAAAGATTTTTTATCCTCGGTGCGTTTATGGTTTAACCAGCCGTTGTTTACTTACAACAGACTGAAAACGGGCCTAAAAAGAGCGGAACTGGGCTTCGAAAGATCGTCACTGGTTCTCAACCGGTCGCAACTGGATATCGTTTACAATGTTTCTAACTCCTTCTATTCACTCTACAATACCACCCGCAGTTACGAGATCAGCCT
>JBHPFF010000050.1:0-18480 GCA_042572165.1 Candidatus Latescibacterota bacterium
GTACTGAGTGATATCAACCGGATCGTTAAAGAGACACAAATGCTGTGTGGTACCCTGGGAGCGGGTCCATCGTCGCGTGATGAGGCATACAGGATCTGGGATGAACTTTCACGAAAAGCTGCAACACTTGATTATTACCTCGAGGAAGTTAACAGTGGGAATGTACCTCAAAGCAGTCTTCAGGATCTCGTAGAGGATATGTCATTTCATTTGAGAGAATCCCGTAACGTACTTACCGAAACGATCACCACCGGGCAATATCAGCATATCGTCAATGGATGTGAACATCCTTTAGTGGATAACGAAATGGGGAAATTGCTTGTGGGAAATGAATTTGTTACCGTTCCGCTAATAGTGAAAAACGAGGTCATCGGAGTTATTCTTGCTGACAACGCTTACTCCGAGAAACCTATCACCGAAGAGTCCATAGAAGAACTCTCCATGTTCAGTGTGCCTGCTGCACTTGCCATCGAAAAGGCGAATATGCTCCAGGTTTTTGAGGAAAAGGTGAAAGAACTTGAGAAAGCGTACATTGCGCTGGAAAAAACCCACGATATGCTTATCCGGCATGAGAAGCTTGCAGCAATCGGCGAGGTGAGCGCCCACCTGGCGCATGAAATCAGAAATCCACTTGCCACCATAGGGGGATTCGCCAAATCCATTCCTAGAAAATATGAAGACCGCACACGCACCGTCCGAAACGCAAAAATAATCGTTCAGGAAGTGAAGAGACTGGAGAATATTCTCAGCAATGTTCTTGATTTTACCAAGACCGGAATTCCGAATAAGGTACTGAGTGATATCAACCGGATCGTTAAAGAAACGTTGAGTGTAATGGAGGACCAAGCCGCTTCCCATAATGTTATTATAGTGATGGATATTACCGAGGAGAAACTTGAGGCAAAATTTGATGTTCCTCAAATCAAACAGGTGTTGATTAATGTAGTTCAGAATGCATTGAACGCCATGCCGAACGGCGGAGTACTTAAGATCAAAACAGGATGGTGTGATGAAGATGTCTGTGTCACTGTCATTGATACCGGCATTGGCATACCCGAGGAGTATCGTGAAAATATTTTTGATCCGTTCTTTACCACCAATGGCAGTGGCACAGGTCTCGGGCTTTCAATTTCCCAGCGGATAATCCAGAATCATAACGGGAAACTTGAGATAAAAAGCAAGAAAGGAGAAGGTACAACGGTAAATATCGTATTTCCTGTAAGTTGAGAATCGTTATCGATTACCAGGGAGGTGTAAATAATATGGGTGAACAGAAAAAGATATTAATCGTGGATGATGAGATCAATCAGGGACTTCTTTATGAGCAGGAATTGAGTGATGAAGGGTATGATGTGGATGTTGTTAACTCTGGAGAAAAGGCTCTCAACAGTATCAATCAAAGCTCTTACGATCTCGTTATTCTTGATATCGGGATGCCGGATATGAATGGTCTTGAGACACTTGGGCGTATGCTCAGTGTCAACAACAAAATTCCGGTTATTCTTAATACAGCGTATCCGTCATATAAGGATAACTTTATGAGCTGGGCGGCTGACGCTTATGTTGTAAAATCCTCCGACCTTACCGAGTTGAAGGAAAAGATCAGAGAATCCCTTGAAAAAAAGAAATAAATACCATAATCTTCATGATGGTTATAAAACGAGGAGAACTGTGTGTCGGAACTGAGAAAAGATCCCATTATCGGCCGATGGGTTATTGTTGCCACAGAACGTGGGAAGAGACCGACTGATTTTGCTTCTGTTGTCTCCGAGGGAGAGCCGGCGAGCTGTCCGTTATGCGAGGGCAATGAAGCCATGACGCCGCCGGAAATCTATGCAGTACGCACCGGGGATTCGCTTGCCAATTCAAGAGGATGGGGCATTCGTGTAGTACCGAATAAATTTCCCGCTTTGCGGGTTGAGGGTGCTATGGAACGCGAAGGTGTCGGCATGTTTGATAAAATGAGCGGCATAGGTGCCCATGAGGTTGTGATTGAAACACCGGATCATGATGATATATTTTACAGGCGTAAGACGAACGATATTGTCAATCTGCTCGACACTTATCAGAAACGGTTTATGGATCTCAAGCTCGATAACCGCCTTATCTATGTGATGGTATTTAAAAATGACGGTGAACGGGCCGGGGCATCCCTTTCTCACCCCCATTCACAGATAATAGCCACTCCCATTGTACCGAAACGTGTGCGAGAGGAGATAAACGGTTCCCTTGAGTATTTTAATTACAAGAACCGGTGTGTGTTTTGCGATATCATCCGTGAGGAAAAACGGTTCGGGTCGAGGATTGCTCATGAAAATGCTTCCTTTATATCCATATGCCCGTTTGCATCACGGTTCCCATTCGAAATGTGGCTTATGCCCAAGCGGCATATGTCCGTGTATACCGATATGACCCGGCAGGAGATGCTTGAACTTGCCGACTGCCTGAATGTGACCATGAAACGTCTTGGACATTCCCTTGGAGACCCCCAGTACAACTGGATGCTCCATACCGGGCCGAACGGTACTGTGCCCCGTAATCCCTGGCCGGATATCCAGGAACATTACCACTGGCATTTTGAGATAATACCGAAACTCACACGTGTAGCCGGCTTTGAATGGGGTACAGGTTTTTACATCAACCCGACAGCACCAGAGGATGCGGCGGAGTATCTGCGGGAGATTGATGTTGAATGATTGGAACCTGAAACATAGAATAAGTTATGGAGCATTTTTGTGAAAGAATTACACATTGCTTTCCTCTGGCATATGCATCAGCCGCATTATCTTGATCCTGTCAGAGGATTTTACACTATGCCATGGGTGCGCCTTCATGCCCCGAAAGCTTATTATGACATGGCAAAGCTTGCCATTAAGTATCCTGAAATGAACCTGACATTCAACCTTGTACCAGCGCTTCTGGAGCAGCTTGAAGATTACATAGCCGGTGCCGAGGATTACGAACTCATGCTGTCCGGGAAAAATCCGGTCGACCTTTCTTTAGAAGAAAAGGAGGCGATTCTCACACGGTTTTTTCAGGCGCATCCGGATACCATGATTAAGCCTCATTCGCGCTATATCGAGCTTCTTCAGCACCGGGGAGAGAACGGCACGAAAACCGATATTAACCGGGCACTCAAAAAATTCGCAGCCCAGGATTACCTTGATCTTCAGGTATTATTCAATCTTTGCTGGATGGGTTTTACAGTTGTTGAGGAGGATAGTGAGATACGCCGGCTGGTGCGCAAGGGGCGTTATTTCACTGTAGAGGATAGAGAGCTGGTACTCGAAAAACAACGTGAAATTATTTCGTGCCTTATCCCTCTCTATCGGGAACTCTGGGAACAGGGAGCGGCGGATATTACCGCGAGTCCTTTCTATCATCCTATTCTGCCTCTTGTATGCGACACGAACAGTGCGCAGGAGAGTATGCCGGGAAGTCTTCTTCCAAAACACCCATACTCCTTCCCCGTGGATGCTGCCCTCCAGGTTGACATGGGTCTTGAATATTTTGAGAAAAAGCTGGGAAAGCGGCCGTCAGGCATGTGGCCGAGCGAGGGTTCAGTTAGTCCCGCTGCTCTTGAGATTATCAGTAAAGCCGGCGTGGAGTGGGTGGCGACAGACGAGGATATTCTTGCCAGATCAATAAAAGGGTACAGCCGAAAACGAGATCTGTACCATCCCTGGTCAGCTCACGGTGTTTCTGTGTTTTTCCGCGATCACCTGATTTCAGACCGGATCGGGTTTGTATACAGCCGTAATCCGGTAGATGTCGCCGTGGACGATTTCATCGGACGCTTGAAAGAGATAGTCGCATACGGTGATGGTTCCCCGCGCTGTGTATGTGTCATCCTCGACGGCGAAAATCCTTGGGAGTATTTCCCGAACAGCGGGAAAGAGTTTCTTGAAACGCTCTATGCAAGACTGCTTTCTGAAAAAGGTATAAAGCCGGTATCGTTTACCGGTTTTATTCATGAACATCCGCCGTTGGGAAAGATAGAATCAATATTCCCGGGATCGTGGATCCGCGCTAATTTCGATACATGGATCGGTGACCAGGAGGAGGTCGACGGCTGGAATGCGCTGAAAAATGCCCGCGATGCTCTGACGGAGAGAGAAAAGACTCTGTCGGAAGAGGAAAAACAGGAAGCGTGGACAGAAATATACCGCGCCGAGGGATCGGACTGGTTCTGGTGGTACGGGGAGGATCACACCTCGCCTAACGACCCTGAGTTTGACAGACTCTTCAGGGCACACCTTGAACGGATCTATACCATTCTTGGGATGGAGATACCATCGGAAATAACCAATCCGATAATAAAGAAACAGGTCGTCCGTGCCGATGTTGAGCCGACCGGTTTTGTCACGCCTGTTATCGATGGCAGGGCGACGACTTTTTATGAATGGCTGTCTGCTGGCTGGCTTCCCACTTCCGGGCCTGCGGGTGTGATGAGCGGTGGTGAATCCCTTTTTTCGGCTTTATATTACGGTTTTGACACAAATTTGGTATATTTCCGTTTCGATTTTACCGAGAGGGAGGAACCGCCTGATCTTTCACGGTGGAAGGTGTCCATACTCATAGAGAACAGAGAAAAATACCGTGTTGATCTGAAACTCGCCAGTTCCGACACCTATACCCTGTACCGTCAGACAAAGGGCAGATGGATACGTCGTTCGAGGAGGAGTGATGTGGCGGTGGACAGGATAATTGAACTCGGGGTTTCTTTAAAAGATATTACTGCAAAAGCGGGAGAGCGGGTCAATTTTGTTGTGTCTGCTTACGAGAATGAGGTGGAAAACGAACGTTGGCCCATAACTGGGAATATCTCGTTTGTGGTGCCTGACGAGAAGTTTCAGTCTCTCATGTGGCAGTTGTGAGTGGGGAGCAGGGAAAGAGCGAAGATTATATTTAAGGATGGAACATTCTTACATTTTAAATAATTATACCCATGAAAAACAAAATAACCTTTCTTGTTATCCTTCATAATCACCAGCCTGTCGGGAATTTCGACTGGGTGTTCCGCGGAGCGGCGGCGGATGCCTATGTGCCGTTTCTCGACAGTCTTGAACGCCACCCGAATATCAAAATCGGGCTTCATACCACCGGTCCCCTTCTCGAGTGGTTTGACAAGAACATGCCGGAATATCTTATGAGGCTCTCCTCGCTGGTAAATGAGGGCCGGATCGAAATTCTCGGAGGCGCATTTTACGAGCCGATACTGTCCATGCTCCCTGATCGTGATAAAACCGGGCAGATAGAAATGATGAACCGCTGGATTGAAAAGCGGTTCGGTGCAAAGCCAGACGGATGTTGGGTGGCTGAACGTATCTGGGAACCGTATTTTGCGGGCATTTACGGCTCATGCGGGCTTGCCTACACCGCCCTCGACAATACCCATTTCCAGTATGCGGGACTCAGGGAGGAGCAGATATGGGGATCGTATCTCACCGATGACCAGGGCATCCCTCTGAGGGTTCTACCCATAGATTACCAACTACGCTACCTGATCCCGTTTCATGAGCCTCAGGAGACTCTCGACTACATTGGGAGCCTGAAAGACCGCGGCGTGAGGGCAGTCACCTATGCTGATGACGGTGAAAAATTCGGTGTCTGGCCAGGCACAAAAAAATGGGTGTATGATGAGGGATGGCTCGAACGGTTCTTCACAGCGCTCGATGAAAACGCCCACTGGATAGATATGGTTCTCCCCGGCGACTATGTGAAAAACGAGCCCCCGATTGGGAGAGTGTACCTGCCGTCAGCATCGTATAGGGAAATGACCGGGTGGGCGCTGCCTGTCGAGGCTCAGAAAGCGATGAACGAAGCTGAGAATACATTTGAGGGTGACTTACGTTTCGAAGCCCTCAAACCTTTTGTACGGGGAGGTTTCTGGCGCAATTTTCTCACCAAGTATTCCGAGAGCAACGCCATGTACCGCAGGATGCTCATGGTGAGTTCCGAGGTTGAGTCCGGACGCAAGAAAAAAACATATGGCAAAGCGGTGCGTGAGCTGTACCGGGCGCAGTGCAACTGCGGCTACTGGCACGGTGTCTTCGGCGGGCTCTATCTTAACTTTCTTCGGCGGGCGATTTACGAGCATCTGATCAGAGCAGAGTCGCTTGTTTCCAGTATGGGCGCCTCAGCGGAGGTTACCGATTTCGACGGTGATGGATACGATGAAGTTATCCTCAAAAATGACGATCTTGTGCTTTTCGTGGCGCCTCATCTGGGCGGGGAAATACTCGAACTGGATTATACCGTGAAAGCGTTCAACATTTTCGATACCATGACCCGCCGTGAGGAATTATACCACAACCTCATACCTGATTCGACAGATACTACCGAAAATGAGCACACATCCATACACAATGATGTCCGCAGCAAGGAAAAAGGCATTCGGAACTATCTACATTATGATTGGTACAGGCGGATGAATTTCATAGACCATTTCATACTCCCTGATGAGACCCTTGAACGGTTTGCCGCATCGAACTATACTGAACTCGGAGATTTTGTGAAAAAGCCGTATGAAATGACTGAGGTGGAAAAATCATCCGGTCCGGAGGTGTGTCTCGAACGTCACGGGGCTTTAAGGTCTGAAGGTCGTGTCATTCCGGTGAGTGTGACCAAGCGTTTTGCTATCCCCCTCAAAGGTGCGAGGCTTGCTGTGGACTATGAACTGGAATACGGGAAAGAAGCGGGAAATTTTATGTTCGGTGTTGAACTTAATCTTGGATTACAGAGCGGACATGCCGATGACAGCTTTGTTACCATTCCTGGACGTGAGCTGAAGGAAAAACATCTCGCTTCCTCTGGCTGCGAGGATGATGTGCGGGAGGTCATGTTTACTATCGGCTGGATGCCGTTGAAAATTACGCTCAGTTTTTCTGAGCCGGCTACGCTTTGGCGGTTTCCGATTGAGACCGTTTCACAGTCTGAGGGTGGAGTTGAACGCAATTACCAGAACAGCTGCATCGTCCCTGTCTGGAAACTTAAAGGAAACGACATGCATTTTAAAGTAGAATTATTCCTGGAGGTGGAATCGTGGTAAAAGGAAAACTCGTATTTGTTCTGCACAGCCATTTGCCTTACGTACTGTCCCATGGGAAGTGGCCACACGGCATGGATTGGATAAACGAGGCGGCTGCAGAGACCTATATACCGCTCATTCAGGCTTTTGAACAGCTTGTTGCGGAGGGTGTTTCCCCGAAAGTGACAGTCGGAATCACGCCGGTTCTCACGGAAATGCTTGCCGATGAAGTGTTTAAAAACGGATTCTCAGACTATGTCCACCAGAAAATCGAGGCGGCTGCATACGATGCCGGCGAATTTTACCGTATAGGCGACCACAAACGCGAACACCTTGCCCGGATGTGGGAGACGTTTTACCGGGGAATCAGTGACACGTTTGTGGACAGGCTGAATCGTGACATCCCGGGTGCTTTCAGACGCCTTCAGGATGAGGGACATATCGAAATCATCACATGTGCGGCGACTCACGGCTACCTTCCGCTCCTCGGCGAGGATACCGCAATACAGGCGCAGGTCAGGCTCGGAGTCGATTCCTACAGGAAACACTACGGCAAAAAACCCCGGGGAATATGGCTCCCCGAATGTGCCTACCGTCCCGCCTACGAATGGGAACCACCAATCGAGGGTTTCGGCGGAAAGCGTAAACGAAAAGGCATAGAGGAATTCCTCAGTGAGAACGACATAGACTATTTTATTGTCGATTCCCACCTCCTCAGCGGTGGAGAGGCGGTTGGTGTGTATCTTGACCGTTTCAGCTCCCTGAAACAGCTTTGGGCAAACTTTGAACGTCAGTATAAGCCGATTGATGTGGATGTAAAAAAGTCCTATCACAAGCTTTATTATGCCGCAAGTGTTGAGGGTAAGAAACCTGTGGCTTTTTTCACCCGCGATCCCGATACTGGTCTGCAGGTGTGGAGCGGTGAGCACGGCTATCCCGGCGACGGGGACTACCTTGATTTCCATAAGAAGCATTTCCCCGGCGGACATCGTTACTGGAAAGTAACATCTTCGGATGCCGACCTTGCCGACAAGGATATATACGAACCGGAAAACGTGGATGCCCGGATCCGTGAAAACGCTTCTCATTTCAAGAGCATGGTTCATGACATCTGTCTTCGAACGGGTAAGAAGGACGGCAATCCTCCTGTTTTATGTGCGCCATTCGATGCCGAACTTTTCGGGCATTGGTGGTTTGAGGGTCCGCGCTGGCTCTACCATGTACTTAAGGAGGTGGCAGCCGACCCGGACATCGAGACATCTACTATGGCTGAATACTACGACTTATATCCGCCGGTCGAGGTGGTGTCACTGCCGGAAGGCTCCTGGGGCAAGGGTGGGTTCCACTGGATATGGCTCAACGACTGGACAAAATGGACATGGAAGCATATTTACGAGAATGAACGTATTATGCAGAAAGCGGCGGAGAAATACTCCGACCGGAAAGATGAGCCTGTAGCATCCCTCCTGAAACTCCTTGCCCGTGAACTCGTGCTCCTCGAAAGCTCGGACTGGCAGTTCCTTATCAGCACCTGGTCGGCGCGTGATTATGCCGAGATGCGTTTTTCCAACCACCACTCGGATTTCCTCAGGGTGCATGAACTCCTGGAAAAGACCGCCTCCGGTGAAAATCTTACCGGTGAGGAACTTGAATATATAAAATCAGTAGCCGAACGTGACAATCTGTTTGAATATATCGAGCCGAAATGGTGGAGCAAGATAGAGTACGACGTGTAGACATCAAAACACCGGACAGCACAAAAGAAATGAGAATGGTGAACCTGGTAAATAACCTAAAATAACGGAAGAAATAACAATGTGAAGCCTCCCTGGCTGAAAAAAAAGATCTCTTTCGGATCAACCTATTTCAATGTGCAAACTATCCTGAAAAAAAGTAAGCTTAATACCGTTTGTATGGAATCGCTGTGTCCTAACCGGGGCGACTGTTACTCACAGGGAACTGCTACTTTTCTCATTCTGGGAGATCGATGTACACGCACCTGCCGTTTTTGTTCAATCTCACATGGTCCACCGAAACCAATAGATCCTTTGGAGCCCTTAAGGGTAGCTGAAACTACCGGGTGTCTCAATTTGAATTATGTTGTCATTACCTCGGTAACACGGGATGATCTGCCGGATGGTGGTGCAAAACATTTTGCTGAGACTATTCGGGAAATCAAAGCAAAATCTCCGCAAGCCTGTGTGGAAGTTCTTATACCGGATTTTCAGGGATCATATGAAGCTCTTCGTGTTGTTGTAGAAGCAAAACCGAATGTTCTTGGTCATAATATCGAAACTGTACCGCGTTTGTATTCAACTATTCGTCCCGGAGCTGACTACTTCGGATCATTGAAACTATTAAAACACATACGCGAGCTGGATGATAATGTTTTCACGAAGTCCGGGATCATGCTGGGATTGGGCGAAACACCCGATGAGATTACAAAAGTTTTAGCCGATCTTTTCGCAGTTGAATGTTCAATCTTGACTATAGGTCAATATCTTCAACCTCACGAAAATTCATTTCCGGTGCAAAGATATATCGCTCCCGAGGAATTTATACAGTGGCAAAACATTGCTCATGATATGGGATTATCCGAGGTAGTAGCAGGTCCTTTTGTAAGGAGTTCATATAATGCTGAAGATATCTATGAGTCAATAAAAAGAAAGAAAACAATGTTATCGGGTTTAATAAATAGTTGCTTAATATAGTTACCTGAAAAAATAATTGATAAAACATTACACTTAAACTATCAGATATCAAGAGCTCTATCACATATCCGGCTAAAGCCTATGTTCAATTCTTCTCTGGAAACAAACTATTGGTGAAAAATCAAAAAATCGCATAAAAAATGGTGCCAGCAGGCTTTGCAACCGAATGCACCATTTCTTACATGAATTTCTTTTTTATCAAATAAAAAGCCTCAGACTTATGCCTTATTATGGTCACAGGGTTTCTGCGCCCAGTTATTCAGCCACTTGTAGTGGTCGGGCAGCCACGCTGTCGTTGTCTCACGAGTCGCTGTGTTCTTGATAGCTTCCAGGAGCTCATTTTCCTCCGGGCTCATTTCCTTGTTGTAAAATGCCGCCGCATTTTCGTATAGATGGTAAAGGTTGTACATTCCGGTAAAAATGCTGGAGGGTTGTACTCCCGAGTTCAGGACATACCGCATTGCTGACTGGGTGAAACTGATCTCGGGCTCTTTTCTCAAACGCTCTGCAATATCTATGAAAGGTTCAGAAAGATAATCCCCGGCAAAGGGTTTCATTGTAACCACTCCTATACCGTGGCGACGGAGTAGTGCGGGAAGAGACTCGAAATCATCCTCCTTCTCATCGATCCAGCAGATATTGTGATAGAAATTATAGGGGAATAGAATGTAATCTATGGGCACCTTGCCGACGAGCATATCGACATGTTCCATGTCGTGAATAGGGGCTCCCACTGCGCGGATCTTTCCCTGCTCTTTGAACTTGAACAGTGTATCCCATACGGGATCGTTCGGCTGGCGAAGGACACGGCAGAGGTCAATACAGTCCTTTCCGAAAAGCCTGAGGGCACGCTCAAGTTCCTGTTCAGGTGTTCTGTCGTCGTATGGACGGAAGGAGATTGAAACGAGCACATCGTTCTTAAATGGTTTTATCTGCCTGCCTAGTGGCTCGTACTGGAAGCTTCCCCCGATGGAAACGCCCTCTTCCTTGTCATAAACATCAAACAGATTCACACCAAGGTCATATGCCTCGTGTATAATATGCTCGCGCTGCCTGTCGTAACCCCTCATCTCAGCACGTATGTGTGAACCGAAACAGAATTGGGAAACCTTAATCCCCGTGTTGCCGAGCTCGTACATGGGCATGGAGCCGCCCTTCGGTCTGGGGTAAAACGGAGCCAGTTCTTTCCACAACGGGATTTTTTTTGGTCTTCCGGTTGCACAACCGGCAAGCCCCGCACCCAAAGCTCCTGCAGCGCCCTTTGCGATAAAGTCACGTCTTTTCATATGATCTCCTCCTATAGTAAAATATATAAACGATTTAATGTTTTCAAAGATAATTCTTTACACAGTCTTGACAGTTTTATATCCATCCAATCCCCCGGGCACCCATTCGTCAAAGAATCTGTAATGATTCGGCAGACATGCGTGAGCGCTTGTCCTGGCAACCTTTTTTATCTTGTTTAACAACTTATGTTCTTCGTCTGACATATCCGGATTATAATAGGCGTCAATATTCTCATACACATGGGAAGGGTAATACATGCCTGTAAAAGTTGTGTCAGGATTGATCCCGGAATTGATTACATACCGGAGAGCAGCCTGTACAAAGTTTACTTCAGTATTGTACAGTTTCGCCACCTCCATCAGGGGAGACACAAGAAAATCCCCGGTAAAGGGTTTCATGGTTATGACACCGATGCCCCTGTCCCTGAGTTTTTTAGGAAGGGGGTCAAAGTCGGCGTCCGGCATATGCCCGTCCCAGGCAATATTCATGAAGAAATTATACGGGAAAATGACATAATCTATCGGGTATGTGTCAAGAAGCGGGTCGAGTTCTTTAATATTGTGGATAGGGACACCGACTGCGCGGATTTTCCCCTGCTCTCTGTACTTGAACAGCTCTTCCCACTGCCGCCAGTTGTCGGAATCCGGTGAGTAACTGTGAATTCGCACCATATCGATATAATCTCTCCCGAACAGTCTTAGATCGCGCACGAGTTCCTGTTCAAGCGTGCGACCGTCATAGGGGGAAATAGCGATGGATATAACCACATCATTGATCATGGGTGCAAGATGCCTGCCGGTCGGCTCATACTGGTAGACCTCATGCTCACGGTCATAAACGTCGAAAATATTCACACCCAATTCATAAGCTTCGCGAAGCATTCTTTCGCGTTCTTTTTCATAGGGTTTGAGATACGGTCTCATGTGAGAACCGAATCCGAATGTGGATACCTTGATACCTGTTGTCCCCAGTTCCCTCTCAGGGATTGTTCCGCCTTTTGGTCTGGGATAATTGTCCCCGAAGGAAAACGGCGGTAATTTTATTTCAAGCTCGATTCTTCCCGGTTTCATGGCGCATCCGGTAAGTCCCGCCCCCATGGCGCCGGCAGCACTTTTTGTTATGAAATCACGCCGTTTCATTTACATTCTCCTTTTTCCCAGCGTTCGCGTGTGCATTTCGGATCGGACCACCTGTGACCGATACGGTCGGCTATACTCTGAATATGGTCATAAGCTTTCCTGATAAGACGTCGTTCACTGATATGTTCGAGCGAGAAAGTCTTCCAAGGTTCAAGCTGTGTTGTCGTTTTGATCAGAGCTTCATGGTCTAGAACACCGGTTCCCATCTCGGTTTCGGCGATATGTGAAACGAGCAGTTTATCTTCCACCTTGACATCCTTGACATGGATAACCCCGATCCTGTCACCGAGTGTAGAGATTGCACATCTCATGTACCTTCCGGAATCGTAGACCCGGTCATAGGTCATATGGTTTACCGGATCGAAAATAATTCTGGCGTACGGGGAATCGAGCCGGTCGACAAACTCTTTCATTCTCTCAATACCGTTCACTATGGTCCACTGGGTTGTTTCCGGACAGAGAATACAGTTTGAATCCTCGGCGATGGGCACGAGTTCCTTTGTACTTTTAATCAGCTCATCGAGCGCTTTCTGGGTAATGTTATCCGGGTGATGCATCCAGATATTCTCGGGATGCATGCTGCCCACCGAATACCGAAGAGACGTACAGCCGAGTTTACCGGCAATCTTCAGCGCACCGGCGATTCTTATCTTATGCTCCCTCTCTTCAGCCTTGTCGGGTCGTATCGCCGATGCCCCAAGCCCGAATGGGCCGGGAACAAGCCCGACTTCTTCGAAAATCCGTTTTGCATGTTCGATCTCTGCATCGGTGGTTTCGGAAATTCCCCCATTTATACCGGCCACACGGTATCCCATATTATAGATATCCCTGACATCTTCAATTCTCATCTTTCCGAGAGGACCGCCAAAACTGTCATTCCAGCAAAGCCGCATATATATTCCTTTCTCCCTGAAGAACAGGGTAATACAATAATAGTATCAATTATTATATTTTAGCAATTTCTGATAATTATAATCAATCAACATATAAAATGCCATTATTAATACAAAAACTTATTCAGATTTTAAATAAATTTCCCTCACACAACCTGTTCACCATTTTAAAGATTTATTTTTAATGAGTATAATTTTTTTGTTTTTTTTGGAACTGGATATTTATATCATTATTATGGAAAAATACAAATCGTAAATAGTTCATAAATAATCTCTGAAAATGAAAGGAGTACATTCGTGAAAACCAGAGCATTTTTAATGGCTTTCATATTTATCACTTTCGTATGTTCTGAGGTGCTTGCCCTATCACGTCCTGAAATTGAGTTTAAAATTTTCCAGTTTTCCCGTGACCAGATACCGCGTATCGACGGCAAAACCGATGACTGGGACATTGTACCCGAAGAGTACACTTACGGAACTGACATGGTTAACGATACCGAGGATGGTAACGGTGAAGCTGACTCGAAGGACATTGATATCCGGGTAACAGTCGGCTGGGTAAATGGTGAGAACCGGTTGTATTTCCTGTACGAGGCATATGATGATTTCTGGGATTTCGGCAGGTTTAATCCACGGGGATACCTAAATGACATTTTCGAGATCGCTGTTGACGCAGATCTGTCGGGTGGACCGTTTATAAACAATGAACAGATTGAGGATCGCATAGAAAACCATTTTGCTTTCAGCGGTGTGCAAGGACAGAACTATCACATCTATACTCCGCCGGTCAACAACAGCTGGGTGCTCGTGTGGGGATGCCAGCCCTGGATCAGCTATTTCCCTTATTCAAATTATGCTTACTCATACGATTTCAAACATGGTGAAAGCGGCCGTCTCATACTCGAATGCTGGATCACCCCATTTGATTATGCGCCCTTCGACGGTCCTGAGAGTGCGGTGGTATCAAAGCTCAAGGAGAACAGTATTATCGGTCTTGCATGGTCGATTCTCGATTTCGACGGCGGCAAACGTGACGGGCATTACAACCTCGCCCACAATGTGAAGATGGTGAGTAACGGGTCATTCCTCTGCGCATTCAGGCTCATGCCGCTTGAAGACCGCTTTAAAAAACCTATTGATGCGTGGTGGACATTCGAGATTATTGATATGGACAGAAGGCTCGTTGCGTTCAAGGATGAGTCTCACGGGAACATAACAGGCTGGAAATGGGATTTCGGCGACGGCACCTCATCTACTGAGCAGAACCCGATACATGCGTATGAAAAACCCGGGATACGCTACAACGTTACTCTCGAAGTTTCCGGTCAGTCAGGCTCATCGAAGCATACACGGTTCTGGGAGGTTTCGGTGAATTAATATTCGTTTTATTCGGGTTCCTGAAAAGTTTTAGACATGATTTTCGTATATTCACCGGGTAAACATGCCTTTTTCAATTCATCAATTATTGCATTACTTTTCTTTAATTTATGGGACACATCAAGGATTACGTTTAATAGAATCTTGATTCCCAGGTCGGTGTCATGCCGGAAAAGCTTGAACAGTTCGGCTTTGTGAATGGAAAGTAAAACACCTTCCTCTGCTCCAACAACTGAGGCAGAACGCCGTTCACCGGTAAAAACACCCATTTCTCCCACCATTCCCACGGACGAAATTCTGGAGAATTCTTTGCCATCGGCAAAAATGACCTTAAGAGAGCCCTTTAAAAGGATGAACATCCTGAATGATTCATCGCCTTCAGCGCAGATCACCTCATCAAGCAAAAATATTTGTTTTGAACAAATGTGAAGAATCTTTTTAAACTGATCAATCCGCGAGCCTTTGAACATCGGGATTTTTTCAAGAATGCCAATGTAACTGTACGGATTTGCCATGACAGATCGGCGGTCTTTACCACCTCGTTGTTCGGTATCTTTAACGAGACCATCACCGCGTCGGTCAATTCCTTCTCTTCGTGTATTTTCAGGTTCTGTTCCCATTGGTAATCTCGAGTATCAGTTTATACCGGCTTTCTTGCGAAAACAGGTGATACAGAATTTATTCTTTCAGGCTGATAATAAAATCTACATGACCGCCTGTCCTGCCGCCCGGTTGAACAATCTGTAAATGCGACTCTCTTTCAAAACCCTTGCTGTGCAGATTGTGAGCATCGGTAGAGCACGTCTGGTTTTCGATACAGAAGTAATTTCTGTCAGGTGTATATACAACGACATGTGTAAAATCAGCGGTGGCTTTCTGCTTTATCTCAAGACCGATGCTGTCATAGATCACCCGTATCATGGCATCGGGTGCAGCGCCGAAATAGACATCATCCAGCCTGAGACCGGCAAGAGGAGTCGGTTCAAGAAGGCTTAATTCTGTTTCCTCAACCGGTTCAAGTTTGCCGGTAGGCAGGAGATCAGATGTCGCTTCCATGTGATATGGCAATGCTGCCTGTATGCGGGTTTCTTCTTTGCTGCCGATAACATTCCAGAACGGATGTAGAGCAAAACCGAAACCAAGAGGGTTATCATCTTGGTTTTCAACCTCGTAACTGATGCGGAGTCGATCCTCAAACAAGGCATACTCCACATACAGTGTGTTCCTGAAGGGATACGCGGGGAAACGGGGATTCGACTCATCGAAAACATACCACGTTTTCAGGGTTACCGCATCGGTGCGTACCTCAGGTTCACTGAAATTCCATGCGGTATCATCCCACACGAGTCCATGGCACATATGCGACCTTGTCTCTCCCGGAAATGACATCTTATAGGTCTCTCCCCTGAAAGTATACTCGGAATTCCTTACTCTGTTCGGAGTGGGATAGAGAATAGGGTTGGCGGTTGACCGTTTCAGCATCTCGCTCAGGTCATCGGGCGCATTGATCAGTTCATGACTGCCTGCTTTGAAAGAGAACATGTGGTTCCCGCCCTGTGGCGCTACCTTTATGGAAAGATTGTTTTGGTGATTTTCTACATTCCCGGCATTGAGGTGAACGATCTGCCACCCGGTTTGCGGATCTTCAGTTATAGAATAAGAAAACATAACGTCTGCCATATCCTTTCTCTGGGTGCATCCGGAGAGAATAATTCCACTTAAACAGATAAACCATGCAAAATAACAAACCATTAATTACCTGCAGCCATTATTTACTAAAATTTGCTAAAACAATAAATAATAGGATTATAAAATACCTTAAGTTAATATTATTACTATTTGCAAAGGAATCAAGAAAAAAGTAGTCTAAGAAAGATTTGACACGCTTAAATGTACATGGTTGGAATAAATATGATTATTTTAAATCAATAACTACTCGAAACGCTCAATATTCATGAATACAAATAATAAAAATTGTTTGCTATTGTTTTTAAATATACAATATTGATACTCAGGCAAATGGATGAAATAGATGTTGAAATTGTACAAAATAGATTGTGAATAAGGAGTTAATTTCTCGCACATTAAAACTGGAGGTTACAATGAAACGCACAATGACAAGACGTCAGAGTCTCGCTGCGGGAGCCGCCTCAATCTTTCTTGGAGCGGCATGCGGTTCGTCTCAAGAGGGACGGAGTGTACAAACCGCTAAAGAAACAGGCCCGGGAAGGGAACCTTTCTGGAATCCCGGCCCTGACAAAAACCTGGTTCGCGACATCACTCCCGGAACAACTACTGTGCGTCTGGCGGGATCCCTGAGACTGCGCGAGGGTGACGATCCTGTAGAGTCGGTTAAAAAGATACGCGATGCCGGTTTTGCTGCGGCAGTAACAAGTCCCGATCCCTGGTACTCGATGAGCGATTCCGGGCTAAGGGAGGTAAGGGCGGCACTCGAACAGCACGATGTTGTTGTGTTCGAGATCGGGGGCTACCGCAATCTTCTCCATACAGATGAATCGGAGCGTCAGAAAAACCTCAAGCATATCGCACGTTGCCTTGAGGCCGCAGACAAAATTGGCTGTGCCATGGTCGGTACCATTTCGGGCAGCCGCAACCCCGAGGGCAATAAATTTGGCGACAATTACGCCGTGCACCCGGATAACTGGACAATGGAAACGTGGGATCTCCTCATCAGCGGGATCCAGCAGATACTCAAGGATACTGCCGGCATGAAAGCAGTTATCGGCATGGAGGCTCAGGTCACCACAAACCAGGACACACCTCTGGCGCACCGCAGGCTCCTTGACGATATAGGAGATCCGAGGCTGAAAGTGAACCTCGATCCTACCAACATGGTTCATCTGTACAACCATTTCCACACAACCGAGCTCATCAATGAATGTTTCGACCTTCTCGGTGAGGACATCTACGGCTGCCATGCCAAGGACTCTTATGTACTGCCGCATTCACAGACAGTGCATGTACAGGAGGTCTGTCCCGGCAGGGGTAATCTCGATTATGAAACATACCTCGTGCGGCTCAGCAGAATGGGATGGTCACGGTCACTTCTTCCTGAACACATCCCCTCCGACCAGTTTGCTGAAGCCTATGCGTATATCAGAAAAGTAGCGGACAAGGTGGGAGTCAGGATACATGGTGCATAATATCATGTATCCTCCCCGATGAAATGGTTGTGCAGGCAATGAGTTCATTGATCGGAGGTGAATTGCATGTTACATAGATTGTCAAGAAGAGAGGCTATTGCCCAGGGGGCGGTCTCAAGCGGATTGTTCATGAGACCGGCATACGGCCAGTATACAAAAGAGCAGACCAATAAGGGTCCCGGCAGGGAAGCGTTCTGGGAACCGGGACCCGACAGGAACCTGGAACGCGACCTTACACCCGGACCGACTCCGGTGCGCCTGGCAAACTATCAGGGATGGAACCAGGACAGCGGTATCAGTCCGGGTGACTGGGTTAAGAGTATCCGCGAATCCGGCCTTACCGCCATATCAGTCCCACCCGATCCCTGGGGGTCAATAAGTGATTCCGGGATGAGGGAGTTCCAGACAGCCCTCAAACAGCACGATGTCGAGGTGTTTGAGGTCTGCGGATACTGTAACCTTCTCCATACGGATGAGCTATCCCGCCAGAAAAACCTCAGGCATGTCGCCCGGTGTATCGAGGTTGCTGACAGGATCGGCTGTCTTGCTGTCGGTACGATTTCCGGAAGCCGCAATCCCAGTTATAACAAATTTATCGACAACTACGCTGTGCACCCTGACAACTGGACACGGGAAACATGGGAACTACTTATAGAAGGACTCAGGCAGATACTCGATGATACCTCCGGCATGAAAGCGGTCATCGGCCTGGAAGCTCAGGTTACCACCAACCTTGATAGCCCACTGGCACACCGGAGGATAATTGACGATGTCGGCAGCGATCGGATTAAGGTTACACTCGATCCCATCAACATGGTCTGTCTGAAAAACTATTTCCATACCACCGAGCTTATTAACGAATGCTTCGACCTGCTTGGC
>JBHPFF010000051.1:0-18102 GCA_042572165.1 Candidatus Latescibacterota bacterium
GCATAATATCTATTTTAACCGAAACTTTATTATTTGTTATTATTAACAGTGTTATTTTCATTTTATGACAAATTATGAAAGCATTTTTCTGATTTAGTATGGGGAATACAGGTTTAATCTTACTTGAGTCATTTGCGGACTAAGGATAATTCCCCCTTAGTTCGGTATATATACTATAAAGGCACACAAAAAAGTGAGAACTAATGAGAAATCCTGATACTTTCCGGCTTTTTTTGCTGTTCCCAGATAGACCGAAACAGTGAGCGTCTGTCGCAGGGAGGTATGATCAAGCGTGAAACATTGAAGATGAGGAGAGCGTATAAACTTGGGAAATGAGGTTTGAAAAAACAGTTGCAATTCACTAAAAGTACACCTTAATTTTTAACTAAGCATGTCCAACTTGTTTGGACGACGTACAACTGGTTTAATTCCAGTATCGTCCAGGCGTGGTTCTTTGATACGGTTATGGAACCCATCCATGAATTCGGATCGATTATGATTTTTTTGGGTGAACGCTTCGTACACTGCCAGGAATACCTAACATAATTAAATCCGACTTCATTAGCTAGGGCAATCCCATTTTCTTTTATGACTTTACAAAATAGTGCCACATTGATTTATTGCCAGGCCAAAGAATATTCAAGTCTTAAGCGAGATTCTTTCATTCTTCAAAATTTGGTTGGTAATAATGAATAAAATTTACTAAAATAATTTCATGATACAGGTGGAATATCTTCTTATTGCAGTAATAAGAAGGTTATAATACGCCTAAACATAACACAAAGCAAAGGAGGTTCTAAATGAACCGACGTGGCATGATGAAACAGTTTGGATTTGGAGCAACGGCAGGTGTTCTGGGAATGATGGGGCAGAAAGATGAAGCCCTGGCGCAGGTGTATTCCAATGCAACACGAGGACTTCCATCCTTGGAAATAACAAGTGTGAAGAACATCGCCGTCAGAAATCTTAACGTGGTAAAGGTTGAAACAAGTGAACCGGGACTCTATGGATTAGGATGTGCCACGTTTCAGCAGCGGCCGAGGGTGGTGGCGACCGCCGTTGACGAATATCTGAGCTACTTTGCTGTTGGGAGAAGCGCAGATAATATTGAGGATATGTGGCAGAATGCTTACACAAGTTCATATTGGCGTAATGGACCGGTTTTAAATAATGCTTTGAGCGGACTGGATGAGGCCCTATGGGATATCAAGGGTAAGCGTGCAAATTTACCTGTATATGAATTACTGGGTGGAAAATGCCGGTTTGCTGTACCAAGCTATGGACATGCAAGCGGTAAAGACCTTACCCAACTGGAGAATAGCGTTAAAAGGTATATGGAAAGAGGGTATAAATATATCAGGATCCAGTTGGGAGGATACGGCTCATCGCAATTATCTAAACAACCAGATTTCAAGGAAGCCGGATTCGGTCTTGAAAGGGATTCTCATATGGATCCCGGCCCCTATATTAGGGCAATGCCCAAAGCATTTGAACATATCAGGAATACTTGTGGTGAAGAAATTGAACTGCTTCATGATATACATGAACGAATCGATCCGTTAGATGCAATTAATCTGGTAAAAGAACTTGGACAGTATCGACCGTTCTTCATCGAGGATCCATTCCCTCCTGAACAAATTGGGTGGTTCAGGCTTCTACGTCAGCAGAGCACAGTTCCGATAGCAATGGGTGAATTGTACAATAGTCCCCACGAGTGGGTAGGTCCCATGTCGGAACGGCTTTTTGACTATATCCGAGTACATATTTCTCAATGTGGTGGATTGAGCGTCGCGCGCAAAATCGCCATACTGGGTGAAATCTTTGGAGTTAAAACAGCATGGCATGGTCCGGGTGATGTGGCACCTGTCGGGCATGCAGCCAACTTACATCTGGATCTGGCAAGCTGGAATTTTGGTATTCAAGAAGCAGGGGGTAATTTCTCAGATGAACTCCGAGAGATTTTCCCAGGAAGCCCGACATTTAAAGATGGCTATGTGTATGTGAACGAGGCACCGGGATTAGGTGTTGACATAAATGAAGAAGCGGCTGCAAAAGCTGAGGCTCGTGGACCGGGACAAGGCATCTGGAGGCCAGTTCGCAGGTCAGATGGAACGGCGGTCCGACCATAAAGTATAATTTTTTATTCTTTTTTAACACCGTCTCGTACGGTTCTTCAAGCTAGAACTTGTTAACTGTACGAGACGGTTCCAAATAATATTAATCAGCCATTGACCTATCTCCTCACTTTTAAGTAACTTTTAAGTAAATATGCATAATAGTGCTAAAATAAACTGAAATACTCTTATGAAATTATGCTTGTAAATTGAATAATAATTAAATATTCTTAAATATTTGTTAGTACTGATTTTAATATGGGGAATAGGGGTTAAGGACACGGGAATCGAACCCGCTTCTTTTATTGAGGAAAAGTTGTTTTTTGTGATATTGTCTCGGATAGAACGATTACGATGCTGTGCCTGTTAACATAGAGTCTTTTGGATTAAAACTGGGGATAGCTGTCTCTCGGTGGTGATATTCAGTGCGATCTATTATATGTATCCCTACATATTCAACTCTTTCGCAGGAAAAAAACTTGTTTCAATTGTACGAATATCATAATTTGAACTTGTTGGCAGAATAATTCGGAGTTATTAGCCCTCATGAATTTGATATGGGGAATGTCGGTTAATACCTTGTGTGGTTTAGTGATACTGATATGACAGGCGACAATGGGGCCACAGTCCCTTTCTCTGAAGAGATCTGGAGGAATTATTGAAACGGTGGGTGTCTCCAAAAAACATCTTTATCACAGGTTTTTTTATGTACCGGGGCAATATCTGTTTATCGTCCGCGGATCACGCTACGATGTGCAAAGGGAGATTGTAATGATTGATGATAATCGAATAGTGAGGGACGTACAGATTTCTTTTCTCATTCTACTTCTGGTCGTTCTCTTCGGCCTTTCTTCAGACGGATGGTGCGATTCAGAAGCAGTCCCGCTCACCCAATGGCTCATCCTGGGAACGTTCCACACCGCCGATGAATCCGAACTTCTTGATTTCCCTTATCTCCCGGAACCGGAGCTGGCACCCTCACCCGGAGACCGCGCGGGCGAATTCATTTGGCAAATGTTTACCTCGAAGGACGGCAATATCGACCTGCAGAAATTCGATTTCCCTGTGAAACGCTATTGCGCGGCCTATGCGTTTACCTGGATTCACTCCCCGATAGACCAGGAGGTGCAACTAGAACTCGATTCGAAGGACGGTGTTGCGGTGTGGGTGAATGGTGACGAAGTATGGAGAGATTTCATCTACACGAATCCATGGCACGATGCCCGGCGCGACCACCAGGTGAATGTATCGCTGAAAAAAGGGTGGAACCGGCTGCTGATCAAGGCATGCGAACTGCATGGCGGCTGGAGCAGTGGGCGGAGCTTTTTATGTTCGGTACGGGCGGAGGAGGGGCTGACTTTCTCTCCCACCGGCCCGGAGTCTTCCACAAAGACGGAGAAGACCGATTTCACCAGTCTGATCCCCACAGGTGTCGAACTTCACCTTTCCGAAAGCGGCAAAGAGGTACGGGCGATGGTCACGCTATCCAATTTCAGCAGCGCAAAAGCGGAAAACATCTCCTGCCGGTTTATCGGCCCTTCCGAAGCGACACTGGGTGAAGCCGTCCTTACGTCAATAGAAGCCTCCCATTTTGCCCGGGTGACCATTCCGCTCAAGATCGGAGAACTGGCCGCGGCCTTATGCTCCGAGGGCTCCAGGATCGCCTTGCAGTGGGATAATGATTCCTGTACCTGGCCGGTTCCGGGAAGCCTCGCGGTGCGGTGCCTGTGTCTGGCCGCCGCATCCCTGGGAACGCCCGGCGGTAAGGCGCACGAAATTGGAGTACAAACAGCCGCGGCCATCGAGACCTACAGTCTTCCTGTTTCGCCGTATTCGGATGAAGCTCGCAAGGGTCTTTCTGCCTTCTGTGCGAATGACTCTGGGGCCGTCACGGATTTTCTGGACCGTATTATGAAGCACTGCATCGCTGATATACCGGATCTGTCTGGGAAAACAGCTTTTATCACCGGTCAGGCCCATATCGATATGGACTGGCTCTGGGAGCATCCCGAAACGGTGAGCATTGCACAGGATACCTTCCGGCAGGTGGTGGCGTTCATGGATGAGTTTCCGGATTTCAAGTTCATCCAGAGCCAGGCGGCGCTTTACAAAGAGGTGGAGAAGTCCGATCCTACCCTGTTTGAACGCATCCGGCATTATGTAAACGAAGGTCGCTGGGAATTGGGCGGGGGAATGTGGGTCGAGGCGGACACCAACCTTTCCGGCGGCGAATCACTGGCCCGGTCTTTTCTTCTGGCTCAGCGGTATTTCCTCAACCGGTTTGGACAATCCGCCCGTTCGGGCTGGCTTCCCGACAATTTCGGGCACATCTCACAACTCCCCCAGTTATTGAAACTTGCCGGGTGCGAAACGTTCTACACGAAACGGTGCGCGCTCCAGGACGGTTTCTTCTGGTGGGAGGCCCCGGACAGTTCGCGAGTCTTCTGCTATGCCAACAAGTTCTATAATCAGGCCATCACCACCGATATCACCCGTGAATTCGAGGACATCGCTCCTGACGGGGACACCATCTTTATTCCCTTCGGAGTGGGAGACCACGGCGGCGGTCCGACCCGTAAGGATATAGAAACTGCACAGCTGCTGAACAATACTCCCCGGTTCCCGAAGATGCGGCTTTCGACCTTCGAAAACATGTACAACTCCTTCGGGAGGGACAAAGCGGAGCTTCCGGTCCGCCGGGGAGAGATGCAGTTCACTTTTGTGGGATGTTATACCTCGGTGGCCCGGGTGAAAGAGGGGAACCGCCGGTCCGAATCGGCGCTCTATTCGGGCGAGTTCATGTCCTCTCTGAACCGTTTCCTGGGAGGTGTATACCCTGCGGACGACCTGCGCCAGGCATGGGAGGTCCAGCTGTTTAACCAGTTCCACGATATTCTCCCCGGTTCTGCCATCCATGAGAGCAATCAGGACGCCTCCGCCGACCATAAATGGGTAATCTCCCACGCGAATGCGGTACGTGATGCAGCACTCCGCCAGATTGCGGATACCGTGAAAACCGCTCCGGGACCAGGCCAGCCGATCGTGGTTTTCAATCTTCAGCCGCGTACGCGCACCGCCTTGGTGGAGGCGGAGATTTTCACCCATTCCACTCCCGCCACCACCCACCTGTCGTACTGGGCCTATCCCTACGAAGCAAACCGTATCGAGCCGGTGGATATCGGGCAGGGGGATTCACCGACCGTCATGTTGCGCGATCCAGCGGGTAAGGTCATTCCGGCGCAGGTTATCTGGGGCAAGAACTTTCCGCCCGGCTGGCGCTCGCGAATCCTTTTTGCCGCTGATGACCTGCCCGCCGGCGGGTACCGGACCTTTACCATCGATGCTGCGCGGCCTGGAGAGGATAACCGTCTTTTCTCTGCTGAAAACGGGATTTTCGATACTGACTTCTTTAGGATCAAGATCGACATGACCTCCGGCGATATCGTCAGCCTGCATGACAAGCGGACCGGATCGGAATTTGCCGGGGGCGGCATGAACCGTCTGCGAATGTATGTGGAGTCCAGCGGAGCGAATGCATGGAATTTCGGAAGCTTCAAACACATCGAGGACATCACCGAAGTGGAAAGCATCAGAATCACCGAACGCGGCCCGGTGCGGGCCTGTATAGAGGCTGTGAAAAAGTGGGGGAATTCGCGGTTTATCCAGAGAACCTATATTTACCGCTCCTACCCTCGGATCGATTTCGAACTTGATGTACACTGGTTCGAACGCTGCGAGGCCACAGCGGGGGCTCCCATGCTCCGGGTGGTTTTCCCGTTGGCGATGAAGGATCCGCGCTTCTTCTGCCATGTTCCGTTCGACGTGGTGGAACGCCCCACCAATGGACAGGAAGTCCCTGCCCAGCAGTGGGTGGATATCTCCGACGGCGTCCGGGGGATCGCCCTGCTCAATCGCTCTAAATACGGCCATTCCTTCCAGGACGGCGAACTCCGTCTTTCGCTGCTCCGGAGCTTCAACAATCCTGACCTCTACCCGGACGTGGGCATACATCACATCCAGTATGCGTTGTTACCCCATGCCGACGACTGGAAAAATGGGGTCTGGGACGAGGGCGATGCCTACAACATTCCTCCGCTTTCCACCGAGCCTCCTTCGGCGGCACTTGGACGTGGAAATGCTTCTCTCCCGGCGGAACAGACTTTCTTGTCCGTAGATAAAAGCAACGTGACGCTTTCCGGACTGAAGCAAGCAGAGGAGGGCGATGAAATGATCGTCCGCTTGGTGGAAGTGGTCGGTGAGCGGACCACTGTCACACTTACCCTTCCCGGGAATGTCGTTTCCTGCCGCAGGCTCAATCTGATTGAGCAGCCGCTAGAAACGGTGGCAAAACCATCCTCAGAGGGCAGGACAGTTTCCGTAAGGATAAAGCCCCATGAGATTGTGACACTGGCAATGAAGATAGATATCCGCTGAACGTGGGTGGACGGCCCGCTGTCCTTTGGTTCCCCTCCCGTTGCGGGATCAAGTTACCGTTCCACCATCACCTGAACATGCTCTCGTCCAGCCAGTCCGGGGAGGGTGACGGGGCCTGCCAGTCATTGGGCAGCGAGTCCACATCAATCAGCGCGCCGTCATGGTCGAGATGGGATTTGAAAGCCGCCGTATGAGTAATAATCGTCGGGATGTAATTTTATCCGCCGTCCAGGTATGCAAAAAGCCCGCAGCACCTAGTTGGGTGCAAGCCGTAGAATTCCCCTCCCCAGGCCCTGTGCATCAGAAGCAAGTAAATGTTCTGTCATTATATAAAATCCCCTCTTTTTATTTGTTCAGATACTCGGAAATATCGAGGTACAGCAGGTTACTGATTCCAGGATCATCCATGTTTTCCGGTGTTGCGATAACAACTCCCGTATCGATGCGTTTCTCAATCTCTTTCCCACGGAGGTGTTTCACCGCAGTCATTACACCGAGATAGCCAATTTTGATCGGATTCTGCAATACAAGTCCATGAATCTCACCATTTTCAAGCGCTCCTGCAAGTTTTTCGGATGTATCAAAACCGACAAAAATCACTTTACCAGCCAGCCCCCTCTCCTGAAGTGCTCGCAGGCAGCCAAAAGTCACTGGTTCGTTTGGAGTAAAAATTGCATCGACATCACCATATCGGTTAAGAATATTTTCACTCACACTGTATGCAGACTCTGTTGTTGGACCAGCATACTGATTGTCAGAAAGTATTTCAATATTCGGAAACTCTGATCTGACTGTATCAAGAAGGCCATTCTCGCGATTTGTATTTGAAGTGCTACCTTCCTGATATCGGAGCACTATGAGCTTCCCCCTACCATTCAGGAGTTCACCAATACGTTCAGCAGCGAGAACACCACCTTTGTAGTTATCAGTTGCGACAAATGATATATGGTAATTGTCCTGAAGGTCCGAATCAATGACAACAGTGGGAATTCCCTGACTCTTTGCCACGCGTACGGGCATTATCATTGAACGATCATCGAGTGGAGCAAGTACTATCGCACTTACCCTCCGTGATATAAAAGATTCTACTATCTGTAGCTGTTCTTCGCGGTCATCCTCCCTGAGGGAACCTTTCCATATTATTTTCACATTGGTTTCACGGGAAGCCTTGATGGCACCGGCATGTACCGACTTCCAGAATTCATGGATTGTGCCTTTTGGAATGACAGCTATTGTCATGTTTTCTCCACGTTTTGTAACATTAATGTCTTTATCGGATGTCTCACAACCCTGGCATATCAACATGGAAACTGTCAGCATCTTAATAAAATGAGTAACCGGCTTCATAATCACTTTTCCGCAGATTGGTAATGGTTGAATCATGTGCCTATGAATTCATCTTTCGGCAGTAATTCCCAAAAATTTTATTGATAAAAAGTATTACCTTTTCCAAGTTCTTTTGCAAATATTTCTGCATGATGAACGCTAATTTTTTCTACGTATAAGCCTGATAAACATTGAAATATCCCATCTGAGAGAAACTTATCCATTGAATTAACTCTAACAGTATAAGAAGTTAAGCAGAAAAGTATCGCAATAGTCCTATCCGAGACAATATCTCGTCAAACAACCTTTCGTTTATTGCAATCTCAGCGATCTGGAATGTGACATATCTGCTGTGCCTGACAACTTTCACTGCCTAACGCCTTTCTTCAGCGGCCAAGGCGTACTGGCGTGACTTTTTACGCAAGCAAAAGGCATGACAGTATGATTTGGTCCGACTGTAAGGATTTGTTAGGTTGCTCCAAAAGTTGTATTGATAATTACACTAATATAACTCTCATACTTATAACCCATCTACTTCACCTTGATTGCCGACGTGACTCTGCCCTGCCCCTGGCGTAATACACATCCCGTAACTACGCCGGTTGAATCGAGCTCGAACGTGACTCTAGCCGTATCCACCACATAAAACTCTGTCTCTGATAATGCAAAGGCAGAGTAAATACCACCGCCTGTCAGTTGTCCCGTTAGTCCGTCAGATGTCTGCCTAACGATGCTCGTTATCGTGGGTGTTATCTGATAGATACCCACGTACCGAGCAAGCACCTCTGGCGCAAGCTTCATCATGGTTGGCGACAACGCAAAGCGCACAGCTCGACTGAGAGTTGCCGCTCCCGCAGTATTATGACTTTCTCCATCAAAGATCGTACGAACAACGGTAATTTGCTCTGGATTCAGCACCGCGAGTCGAGCCGCCAGTTCGGACGCATTGTCCACCATACGGAAACCATCCTTTGCATCCGCAGCAAGGCTTTGCGGGTCGTTACCGTGGTACTGTTCGTCCTCTGCTGACGTGATAAGCAGCTTCAATCGCAACTCGCCGGCACGAGCGCGTGTTGAGAACGCCGCTTCATCTGCAAGGACTTCCCGATTGTTCCACCAGATCGACGGGCTGCCCGCAATGTAGGTGGAGAAGCTCTCAGGATTAAGAAACAGGCTGCGAAGTACTGCCAGCCCCCCAAGTGAATAGCCAAACAGGCTTTGTTTGGCAGAATCTACTCGATACCGCGTCATCACAAACGGCTTCACTTCTTCTTCGATTACGCGCAGGAATGCATCCAGTCCTCCTCCAACGGTTTAAGTTGGTCCGGCAACCGGTGAGGGCGTCAGGTCAAATAAACGTGCCTGGACGATGTCACCAAAATCATCAGTCGGATAGCCGATACCGACGACA
This sequence comes from Candidatus Latescibacterota bacterium, assembly GCA_042572165.1. Classification (GTDB taxonomy): domain Bacteria; phylum Latescibacterota; class Latescibacteria; order Latescibacterales; family Latescibacteraceae; genus JBHPFF01. Next base: position 9,286 of record JBHPFF010000051.1, read on the forward strand.
ATCCCGGGATCTGTTGTTATCGAACTTGTCCTATAACGATTTGCGCTGGGAAATGTCCAATTGCCATCTAGCACATACAGGACCGGGTAGGCCAAGGTGGGCTGGTAGTTATCCGGGGTAGATACGAAGATACGGTAAGCTCGACCATTGATCTGAGAGGTGATGTCGTACTGAAGGGCTCCAGGGAGAGTGACTGGTGCACCCTCACCACCGTCGCTCATCACGCCCGCCGTAACCGACGGTGCCAGCGGCCGCGAAGGCGTTTGCTCAGCCGCAGATACATGAGTGCCAACTCCTAGCGCAACAACTGCAAATATAAAACAGACTGAGATTTTACGCATTGACCACCCCTTTGAATGATAGTGAAATCTGGCGCCATGCAGTTCATGGCGCGATTGCTTTGCTAACACCTAACGGCCTGCGCGTCAGCTGCAGAGGCAGAGTATATGGTACCTATCTGAGTTGGTCACTCCCTGCCGATGACAGCTGCATGCGCTTGTTAGGCGTAGTTATTATTTCTCGATTGATAATTTTTCAGCTTCTACTACGCAGTAAAAAGCTTCAATATTAAGTTTTTCGCCGAACTGAGTATATTCAGTCATTCTTAATCCAACTTCACGTAAATATGACTCTACTACAACTTTGGGATCATCTGACATGTCTAGACCAAACTTCCAGGGCTCTCCCATTTTTTCAATAATGCCCTTAAACTTATTAGCCGCTTTTGAATATTCACCGTCAAACATGGCCTTGGAGTAGAAATCTTGAGCAATGATGCTTCCGTCTACACACAAGTTCCCCATTCTGCGGAGTGTTGCACTTACAGTATCAGGTTCCAGGTATAAAGAAACGCTTTGCCAAATGAACAAGGTCCTCTTTGATTTGTTAAATCCTGCTTCCAGTAATTTGGAATCCCAGGATTCGTTTGAAAAATCAACCGGGATGTAAGTGATCCAGTCGCATTCTATGTCAGCTTTTTCCAGTGTCTCAACCTTGACATTGAGTGTATTAACCTGATCGATCTCAAACACCGCTACGTTTTTACCCTTTGTGAAATGTAATGCTAGCAAATCAAAACCAGATCCAAGCAGGACAACTTGGTCCACTTCATCCACATGTTTTTTCATAATCTCATCAAACGTGAGCACACGTATACCCGCCGTGGTGTCAAGGGTTTCTTCGCCGGGTTCAACGAGTTTTCCTAGCTTCTCGGGGAAACCAAATAAACGCAGGGAAATAATGAGAGCTCCCAGAATCGACCACATACCGAGATGTGATTCGCATGGAAAATGTTTAGTAAATGTAACAGAAAGTGGATCTGGTCTGGTGTTGAAGAAATGCATCATCCATCGATATTGAAGCGCTTTAACTGCCGAAAAGGAGACGCCAAGCTTCTTGCTTTTCCACATCTCCTTGTACAGACATACTACCAGTCCAATAATTGCAAAAGGAATAAAGATTATTTGAATTGGTACATAGAGAATGATTTGAAAAAACTTGATAAAGAAACGCAATATTACTGGAAGCTCAGTTGTTGTGTGAGTATCCGTCATAAGCTCCACCACTTATATGTTCTATCTTTGCTTACCAATGCTATCACCTAAGGCTTCAGGTTACTTGCGCCTAACGATCTGCGGTTCACCTGCAACCACTCTAAAATAAAAATCACTCAAAGCCAAGGCGGTCAGGTGGAACCGCTTGTTAGGCAATCTTCCTATGTTTTAGCAAGTAACACTACATAGTTCTTACCGTGTTTTTTTTGCACATTTCGGACATGTTGTGTAGTAAAAATAGAGTTTTTTCAGTTTCTTGTCTTCAGAGGCTACGTACTGTTTCATTTCGTCTATCCATTGCTTCATTTCGCGGTATGAACCTTCAAATACTTTGCTTAAAAAAGTTCCAGAAATGGTGGTCATTTTGGCAGACAGCACGTCCTTTGTAACACCAATGTAGACATCTGCTCCCCAGAGCGAATTCTCGTCTGAAAGCACAACCATTTTTTCTGGCTTTGCATCTGCTGCTTCGATCAGTTCGACATTCCGCTTCATGACCATTCCGAAGTTGATAGGAATGTGGAAAATACTCCTAACTCGATCTTTCACGAATTTCTTGTCTTCCCACCCTATCTCCTTTTCATCCCAAGGATCAGGGTTGAATCGGGGGCAGCATTCCACAGTATCACCTGCATTCATGGAAAACTCCTTTCTGTTTCATGTTCACCCAACGTAAAAAATCAGCGGTACTGTGTGTCCACCGCTTCCTCCACCGGCGCATACTCAGTCCTGTCCACATATATCGGGTTCAGGCAGTGCAGTCGGTAGTTATCAGGGTTTCAGTTAATTCTACTGTACCCTATTTAATACAAGAAGTTATTGGATATTATGAGTTGAGAGAAGAATATTTAAAAAAATCAATATTACACTACTTTTTTCAGTACGTAGATAACCGCTATAATTGCAATTCCAAATAAAGACAGAGTCAATGGTGTTTTTGCAAAATATGACGCAACCATAAGCAATATTCCACACACAAGTGGAACAGGTGATTTTTGTTTTTTACCATAAATGAAAAATCCTAATCCAATTGACCCCCATATTAGTGCCGCAAACAAATAACCAGGATTCATATGATATTCTCAAAATTTCTTAATAAAAAATATGACATTTTTTAATTACCCCAAGCAAATATCAAAATAAAACTTAGAATTGTAGTAATCAATAATAAACATATCATTATCGTTTTAGCCACTATATTTCATCACCGACATGGAGATTTGGACGCATTTTATAAAAAAAATGCTAATTTTGCTAACTGCCTACAATTTTTTACTAAAACGGCGGTTTACAGTGTGATCCTTTAGGTTTGTTTATTGGTTGGTATATATTTTCTTTTAAGAACTTAAAGGCGGCTTCTTTATCCTTGTCTACAATAATTTCATTAAGTTCAAGAATTTGTTTGCGATTTAAGGTCACAGTAGATTTTTCTTCCATTATTAAGTCCCTCCTTAAATGTTAAAAATATGATTAGAAACGATTAAGAGAATCTTCTACAAATGATAAATCATAAAATGTTTTTAATATGTTATTGTTTCTAGGCTTACAGTAACAATTAAACCTATGTGAGTGAATTTTTTTGTCCATTGTATTTATATTTTAAATATTGACAAAGATATTACTTATTAATTTATACTATTAACAAATTCAGAAAAATTCACATATGACCTTGATGCTCTAGGCATTGATAAGTTTAAAAAGGCAATGCTGTCTTATATTATGTACAGGCACTCCAGGAAATGCTTCCTTAAACCGTTCTGCCATAAGTGTCATGCCGTAATCTTCAGTGACAGCGTGATTGACAACAACGATCGGAAAACCGGTGTCAGCGGAGAAAGTCCCGTATTTCCTGCAGTTAATCCCATCATCCGAACAGATTGTGAAATCCGCTTTGAGTTCTTTAAGATAACGGTCTATTGGGGTTATGGCACCGCATCCGAGAGCGATACGGTAAACTGGCCTGTTTTCATCTCCCATAAACTGTACTCCCGGCTGCCCAAGTTCGGCAGTTTTGGAAGCAATCTTTCTGGCAATTTCAACCGCCGGGTGCCCCTTGCCGTCATAAACATACAGCCAGCCGCTTCCACCGATAGGATCTCCCAGATCCAGGAATTTTCCCCAAGACATCGGGATGCCGATATCAGGATATTGGTCCCATACATCATGACAACGGATGATTGTGATATTTGACTTCTCGATGAAAGTGCGTTTCTTCCGGATAGCTTCATAAGGATAAAATTTATCTTCAATTTCTTTCCTATGCTCATAGAACGGTGTTTCATGGGTAACGAAGATATTACATCCTAAATCCAAAGCCCTCTTAAGCGCCCAGATATATGGTGTCCAGGCAACAGCGATCCCTTTTACCACTGTCTCCGGGTTACCAGAATCAAATCCATCCACCGTGTTATTAAAATCCACCCACTCGGAACCGAGTGAATTCAGATAATTATTTATTTCGCCAGCTATCAGTGGTTTATTTGTCTGCGCTACCGTCGACGATGCCGTTACTAGCGCTGTGGCTGCAGTGGAAGTATTGTAAATAAAACGCCGTCTGCTCATATGTGATTTTTCTGTGTTATAATCCATTCTCATCTCCTTTTTAAGTTTGTTGATTACGTTTATAATTTCCCCCTGGATTAACAGTCGATTACCAAGAAAATCTCATTGAATTCAGAATTCTTGTTAACCTTAATATTGGTTTAAATTGTTTATTATCTCGTATTATTTCAAACTTTTCTTTTGAAATAGTTATTTAAAAACTGATATTCTTATTTTGACTCATTATTACACTTTCACGTTTATATAGAACTATTTCACCACCACCATCTTCCTAATCTCAGCGATTCCATCCGCCTTCAGAGTGTAAAAGTAAAGTCCGGTTGGCATTCCGACTGCATTCCAGGTAACGGTGTTATTCCACTTCCCTCACAATGTAGATATAACGTGATTTTCACTGTATGTAAAGAGAAAACTGCACGCCTTCTGAGTGAGGATTATCATGGGTATAGAGGTAAGGGATATGCTTCAAGGTGAGTTCGTGCCCCCAGAGGCGTTTATCAAAGCCATTTGTACTATTATTTTATGAGCTTGACATAATCAATAAACTATCTATATTATATTCACATATAGATACATTCGCCTTACCTATATTGCCCACAAGTCACCTGTCGAAAAGAGGTGATATTATACCTTCGCTACTTAAAAGATCCTTTGCCGCTGAGCAATTGGCACGACAACAGAAAAAGAAAATGAGTCAGGGTCTGTGGATTCTTTTCGTGGTAGTAGTAATCGCTGTTGTCATCGGGGGGTATACACTCTACTCACGATATGTCGCTGTGAAGACAACCGCCCCCGTCACGGAGAAGAAACCATCCATCGCAGTGCTGCCGTTTGTTAACATGAGTGCTGATCCTGAACAGGAATACTTCTGCGATGGCATGGCAGAGGAAATCATTAATGCCCTGTCACATGTTGAAGGTTTACAAGTCATTGCCCGCACTTCAACGTTTGTATTCAAAGATAATCAAAAAGATATTGCCGAGATAGGTAGTAAACTTAACGTGGAAACAGTTCTTGAAGGGAGCGTTAGAAAAGCAGACAATCGGCTGCGAATCACTGCGCAGCTTATAAATGTCGCAGATGGATACCATCTTTGGTCTGAGAAATTTGATAGAGAAATTGAAGATGTCTTTGCCATTCAAGATGAAATCTCCCTGTCGATTGTTGAAGCACTTAAAGTTAAGCTTTTAAAGACAGAAAAAGCAGCGATTGTGAAACGTTATACTGAAGATCTGGAAGCTTATAACCTGTGTTTGAAGGGAAATTACTATTTGCAAATGTTAACAATAGAAGGATTTGAGAAAGCCATAGAATGTTTCGAGCAGGCGCTTCAAAAGGATTCGAACTATGCACTGGCTTATATTGGGATGGCAACGGTCTACTGGGTAAGTTCCTATTGGGGAAATGTACCACCAAACGAGGCATACCCCAGAGCAAAAGAATACGTAAATAAAGCTCTGGAGATAGACAATACCCTTGGAGAAGCCCACGGTACATTGGGAATCATCAATATGAATTATGACTGGAACTGGAAGGCAGCAGAACGAGAATTTAAACAAGCCCTTCAGTTGAACCCTAACTCCGCTGATATTAACATGAACTATTCATTTTTATTGACATTAACCGAGCGTCACGAGGAAGCCATCGCTGAGGCAAAACGAGCGCAGGAGCTGGATCCGCTTTCGATTCACTTCAGTGCACTGGTAGGAATTGAACTCTACTACGCTGGTCGGTACGACGAGGCAATCAAAGTTTTACGAATGACGATTACGATGAATCCCAACTACTACTATCCACACTATGTTCTTGGATTTGTTTATCTAGGAAAATCAATGCTCGAGGAGTCAATTGCAGAGTATGAAAAGGCAGTTGACATTTCAGGTGGAGCTCCAAGGGTAGTTGCGTCTCTTGCAGTCGCTTATTATGAGTCTGGTAAGAAAGCCAAAGCAGAGAAGCTATTCGACAGTTTGAAGCAGAGATCGAGAGATGAGTATGTACCACCAACATGTTTTTATTGGATTCATAGAGTCCGGGGCGACCATGATAAGGCATTTGAATGGCTGGAACGAGCATGTAATGAGCATGACAGTTTTCTCCCCTGGTTTAGAGTTACTCCAATTGATATACATCGTATTCCTGATGAACCGAGGTATAAGGCTCTGCTGAAAAAAGCAGGGTTGGAGTGAATTATGGGATATGTGAACGGAAAACTGAATTAACGAGACAAACGTGGGAGATAGTACCATGCAATCACCGTTGAAAAGATCCTTCGCTGCCGAGGAGTTGAGAAAGAGACAGCAGCGCAAGAAACCCTGGTTGTGGATGGCTGCCGGTGCTATGTTAGTGGCGCTTGTCATCGGGGGGTATGCACTTTATACACGATTTGGTGTTCAGGAGAAATCGGTTCCGTCCATCGCTGTGCTGCCTTTTATTAATATGAGTACCGATCCAGATCAGGTGCCTTTCTGTGATGGCATGTCAGAGGAGATAATTAATGCACTAACAAATGTAGGGGGCTTACGTGTCATTGCCCGTACTTCAGCGTTCTTCTTCAAAGGTAAAGATTATAAAATCCAAGATGTGGGGAAAGAACTGAACGTGGAAACAGTTCTTGAAGGAAGCGTTCGTAAAGCAGACAACCAGCTGCGAATCACCGCCCAGCTTATAAATGTTGCCGATGAATCCCATCTTTGGTCTGATACCTATAATCGTGAGTTGGAAGATGTGTTTGCTATACAGGAAGAAATCTCTCTGGCAATTGTGGAAGCATTGAAGGTCAAGTTATTGGATAAAGAAAAGGCGGCAATTGAGAAGCGTTATACGGAAGATACAGATGCATATCAACTGTATTTGTTGGGTCGCCACTATTGGAATCTGCGAAGTGGACCGCAGAAAGAAGAAATGTTAAGAAAAGGACTCGATTATTTCCAACAGGCAATTAAAAAGGATCCTGACTATGCCCTTGCCTATACAGGAATTGCCGATTCATACCATCAATTGGGATTCTTTGGTTATATGCCAAGTGAAGAAGCGTATAGAAAGGGAAAGGAAGCAGTGGAGAAAGCCCTTGAGCTTGATGACACGCTTTCCGAAGTTCATGTTACATTGGGCTGGATCGGCGAATTCAAGGATATGGATTTCCCCGCTGCCGGAAGAGAATACAAACTTGCTGTTGAACTCAACCCTAACTCTGTAAATGCTCACTATTACTATGGCGGCTATTTACAAAATATGGGCCGATACAACGAGTCTCTTGATGAAGCCAAACGAGCACGTATGCTTGATCCACTGGATCCAAGAAATTATCGTGATATAGCAGACAATTATTGGCATATGGGCAGATATGATGAAGCCATAAAAGAATGTTATAAAGGAATTGAGATATTTCCGGAATATGGATGGTTATATAATAATTTAATATTAATCCTTTGCGAACAGGGTAAGTATAATGAAGCTCTTAAAGCTGTACAACTTGCAAGAGTAAATTTAGGAAACAGCACACGGGGTGAAAGGTTGTTGGGATCTATCTATGCACTTTCAGGGGAAAGAGCAAAAGCTGAGCAGATAATAGCTAAACTACAAATAGAAGGCGATTTGGTGAGTATAGCATATATTTATATAGATTTAAGCGAAAAAGAAAAAGCTGAAGGAATACTCCAAGAACTGATAGAGCAGTCAAAAAAAGGAATCATTACTCCACGTACAATAGCCCGTATTTATACGTATTGGGGTGAATTTGATAAGGCAGTAGATTGGATGGAAAAGGCCTATGAAGAGCAACCACATGAAACTTACCATGGTTTGAGATTTATCATATTAAATAATATAGATATTCTTTCTCACCCGAGGTATAAAGCCCTGCTGAAGAAGATGGGGCTGCCAGAGTGAAGGATGATGTGACTACTATACCTTGCAGAATGCGGAAAAAGGGTGCGTATAGGGTGCAGAATGATACATAAAAACTGCACCCTTGCTTTTGTAAGTTGTTGTTATTATTACACCGCTATCTGCCTAAACTCACTTGTAATGAGGTGGTCGGGGGTTCGAATCCCTCCATCGGCTCCAGTAAAGAAAAGAATCATTATGAATTGCTAATACTGAGGTATGATATTCCATTAGAAAATCTTTCCTCAATAATTGTTCCCGCCTGGTGAATTTCCCAATTTCCAATCAATCATGAAGAACAGTTCGTCCCATACACCGTCCTTGTCAATGTCATCGAGCTGGTACGAAAGGTGGTGGCCGTTCGTTTCCCTTAAGGTTACCCCACTTCCCAGCGCCTTTGCCTGTTCCAGGGTCGGGTCTGGCTGGGAAGGAAGTGCGGGATCAACCACGAAAACCGACTCCTCATAAAAGCTCGCGAGCGGCATCCGGTGACGGGGTATGACAATAGGGCAGTCCTTCCGCTCAATATCAAGCGGATTAGTAAGGGTCATCCTGATACGGGTGAACGGGGCGAAATCACCCTCGGTATACCACCCGTCTCCATCACCGAACACGACGGTGTTCACAAGAATCATTAGTACACTGAATGCAAGCAGCTTTCGATACATGATCAATAACTCCCTTTGCTGTCAGTCTTTTACGCGATTAATTACTTCCAGAGAAGCATCGATGCAGACATTTTCGCACTTTGGATCGTAGCGTGTCATGAGACTCGTTGTATCGGCCCATATTTTGTAAATAGCCGCCATAGTAATAG
>JBHPFF010000052.1:0-18051 GCA_042572165.1 Candidatus Latescibacterota bacterium
GTATTCATCGGGTGGTAGGTTGAAAAAAGAGAAATTTGTTGACGGCTGGCACTGTAAGTGGGAAGGTTACAGCAACCTGTCTTATGTTGATATTGTTGAAGATCTAAACAAAAAACAGTCTGTAACATCAGTCGATATAGTTGACCTGAACGAGGATGAACCTGTGTATGTCGAGGATTACGATCCCCACAATACCGGTATTGGCGCTTTTCAATTTGTGCCCGCAGGCGATCCGGACGGCACTTCAGATAAAGAATCCACAAGAAGAAGGGGTATCTACATTCCGAAAACAGTTATGGAAAGAGATATATTGATCACCGTACCCGTTCTCAAGACTCATGCCGGTGCAGGAGTGACACTCTGCATGAAAAACTTTGTCGGGTGCGTACACTCGCAGGTTTACGGAGAAGGAAACATGAAAGTTGCTATCCATAAGGGCGGACAGTTCAATCTCATACGGGGAGTTGCCGACCTTGCCTGTATCGTCAATCCGGATTACGGGGTGGCGGAAGGATTCTGGGCTACGATGCAGATGCATACCGGTCAGAATGGCATCAACATCAATCACAACGTCGTCATTGCAGGCGGTGACGTGGTTGCTGCCGAAGCTGTCGCCACGATGGTAATGGGCTTTAATCCTCTCGATTCAGACATGCTTCGTATGTGCAACATGAAAAAGCTCGGTGAATGGTATCCTGATAAAATCCGTATTGTTGGTCCTCCGGTAAAATCCATCAGCCGCAATTATGCGCGTGCTGCAAATCATTACTTCGCCCGCGGGATTCGCAAGTGGCTCATGCTGGGTCCCGTAAAGAAAGCACATGAAAAACCCGGTACATTGAATCCGAGTCCGGGAGAACGTTTGGAAAAAGAGGAATGGAAGATTCTCGATGGTGACGCTATCATCGACGCCAAAGTATTTGCGGGGAAATACGACCGTTTTCAGGAAAGTCTCCTGTATGCCATACCAGGTAGCGCAGAGGTGCGTAAAGGCTCGCTTTTCTACCTTGCTCTCAGGATTAACAATCCGAAAAAAGTTCTTGTAGGCCAGTTCCTCATTGGTCTAAAAGGCGGGGAGTTCAGAGCGTTTTTTAACGGTGGCGAAAAAAGCTATACGAGGGAAGACCACGTTTATGACCCTACGCCTACAAGCTTTACGAAGTTCAAACAGGGTGAAAATATTCTTGTGATAGAAATTAAAAAAACGAACCGCAGTAAAGAGAATGTGGAACTGGCTGTGAATCTCTGTGATCTGGACGGTGACCGTCTTGAGGGAATCACATTCGATCCTGCGAGCGAGTGAATCTGAGTTAAAATCCACAAATTATGGAGGTCAAAATGAAACCGGGATCTCTTGGCTGTATTAAGATTCTTTTTATTGTTGTCATCCTGGCAGCCATTTTATTAAGTGGAACAGAGTGTACCAGGAAATTTACCGGGCGCGATGAAACCTATTTTCCCATACTCGGGAATTATGCAGACCTCTATTTACGTAATTCCTATGACCTTCTGCATATTGTCCGTGTCCGTGAACTGGAAAAGATTGGGCAGGCAAGCAAAATAGCTACTCAGCGCAGACTTGCCGGCGGAAAGATCGTCTCCGGAATCGGCACGCCACACATCATGTACGGCGGTGCATGTGATGTAAGCGTACCGGGCAACCCTAATATCGCTCCCGATTACAGGGGGCAAAGCTCGGGTTATCAGGGAAAACCCGAACTCGGCGCCGGCGACTTTCTCATTACTGCCAATCCCGGTAAATACGTTGAAGAGGCGCATAACCGCGGTTGTTTCGTGCTCGGCATAGGATTTCCCATGACAACGAACCGTCACTCCCCCCCAAACTTTAATGACTTCCCGGATTATTTTATCGAGGACATGTCCGATATATTTATCTACACATGGGGGCCGAAAGAAGATGGGATTGTCACACCGGAACTCACGCCTCATCCTTACCTGAAAATACTTCCCACAAGTCCCATGACCGTTGTGGGATACTGGCTGGTCATGGCGCAAATTGCTCACAATCTCGCCTTTAAGGACACATCGGGTTCTTATAAGGCTGCTGAAAAATACATCGTTACGCTTATGGAAAGGCTTCAGGATTTCCATTCCATGCATATCGGGGATATAAACGAAGCAGGTGAGAAAATCGCTGAACGTGTCCTGAAAGGCGGCAAAATATATCCCTGGAGCATGAGACCTGAGTTCTGGATAGAAGCTAACGGAACCGCCGGCGGTCTTATGGGTGTGTACCCGCTCGATCCCGATTCTGTGACAGACAAAGACGTTGTCATTATCGCCGCCGCTGACTCAACCCCGATCAGTGAGATCGAAATGGCCAAAAAGGTTCACGAAAAGGGCGCCTGGATGCTGGGAATCTTTCCATTCGAGCGTGATGACGGGTTTCCAACAGAACCTTTTCAGGAAATCTGCGATGTATGCCTTGACAACATGAGCGGTGATTATTACGGTGTTCTTGAGTTACAGGGCTATCCTTACAAGATTATCCCCACCACGACCATGATGAACAATTATGCTTTCTGGGCAGTTGTGGGTGCTTATGTCCAGGCAATGGAAAACCGCGGAGTAGCGCCATACTACTGGATGAGTTTCCATGTCCCCGGCGGAAGGGAATACGACGAATCAATTAGAAAGGATTTTCTCAAACGTGGTTATTAATTGAACACGTACATTTTAACTTGACTCGTCTTATTAAAACATCAATATTTAGAAATAAAATTTTACAGGCTCAACTACTAGAATTTACAACTTAAATATATGTACTATTGATATTTACAAACTCTCAAAAGGAATCCAAATATGAGTAACAATAAGTCTACACGCAGGGATTTTCTCAAAACCGCGGCAGTTTCAACCGGCGCATTTACTCTTGGAAATGTTTTACCCGCAAAAGTACTGGGAGCAAACGATCGCATAAATTTCGGTATTGTCGGTACAGGCGGTATGGGAACCGGTCACCTCAATAACCTGGTGGAGCGCAGTGAGGAGGATAACATTAATGTCCCTGCTGTATGCGATGTCTACCAGCGCCGGCTCACGCGTGCAATGAACATTTGCAATGGCGATGGCTATCTGGATTACCGTAAACTTCTCGACCGAAGTGATATTGACGCTGTTCTTATTGCAACCCCTGATCACTGGCACGCAAAAATAGCTATTGAGGCAATGGAATCCGGAAAGCATGTATTTGTGGAAAAGCCAATTACACATACCGTAGAGCAGGCGTTAGAGGTTCGTGAGGCTGTAAAACGATACAACAAGGTGCTTCAGGTCGGTCCGCAGAGAACATCGGAAGACCAGTACTGGAAAGCACGTGATATGATTATGAAAGGCCGCATGGGCAAGGTCACCTGGGCGCAGGGCAGCTATAACCGCAATGTACGCAGAGGCGCATTCAACAAATGGTTCCTGATCGACGAAACCGCCGGACCGCACCAGACCGGAGAGGATTATATCGACTGGGATATGTGGCTCGGTCATAAATGGGAACTCACACCCAGGATTCCCTGGAATCCCGAGCATTTCTTCCGTTTCCGCAAGTATTTTCAGTACAACGGCGGTGTGGCGACCGATCTACTGTACCATTTCCTCGCTCCTCTTCTCCTCGCGATTGTGGGCGAAAACGGTGAATACCCATATCGTGCCAACGCTAACGGTGGTCTTTATGTCCTTAAAGATGGCAGGGATATTCCGGATGTTTTTATGATGGCAGTCGATTATCCGAGCGAGTTCACAGTATACCTTGCGAGTGTGCTCACCAATAACACACAGATACCGACTAGGATTTACGGTCAGTATGCAACTGCCGAATTCCCCGATAACGGCGGGAATGCCACTTATAAGAGCAACGGCGATTTTAAGCAGGAGTTCAGGGATATGAATGACGGTTATGACACTATAACCATTCAATCCGAGAACACCAGCGATATGAGGGGTAATTTCATGGATGTTATTCGCAAAGGTGGCAAGCTTTTCTGTAACGTTGACCTCGGTGTTTCAACCATGGTGGCGATAAAGATGGGTACGGAATCATACCGTCAGAACAAAACCATGTTCTGGGATGCAGAAAATGAAAGAATGATAAGCAGATAATCCTGTTTTGCAATATTTCATACTATCTTTGTCATTTTTAATAGGAGTAAAATATGCAAAATAAAGCAGTAATTATGAGCGCTTTTTCATTGTTTTTATTCTTAGGTATCTCATTGCCCTGTATTGCACAGGAAAAATTACCTGCAGTGATAAGCGCGCTTGAAGGACAGATACCATCAGATGCCATAGTTCTTTTCAACGGCACCAATCTATCCGAATGGGTTGCTCCCGACGGCGGTCTATTAAAGAAAACAATATCCAAAGGCACTTTTGCCACTGATGACGGTGGATTCATGACGAAAAGAGAATTTGGTGACATGCAGTTTCATATCGAATTTGCAACGCCTTCAAAAGTCGATGGCGAGGGCCAGGGCAGAGGCAACAGCGGAGTGTACCTGCAGGGAATATATGAAATCCAAGTGCTGGATTCATACGAGAACGAAACATATCCGGACGGCCAGGCCGGCGCGGTCTACGAGCAGTATCCACCTCTCGTGAATGTCAGCAGACCGCCGGGAACGTGGCAGAAGTATGACATAATATTCCATGCGCCAAAATTCAATGAAGGCGGTAAAGTTGTAAAAAAAGCTACTGTGACTGTTCTTCATAACGGTGTTCTCATCCAGGACAATGTTGAAATCGGCCCAACTCCGGGCGGTGTCAGGGAAACTGAAAGCCCCAAGGGCCCGATATATCTCCAGGATCACAAAAATCCTGTAAGATTCCGTAATATCTGGGTCAGAGAACTCTGAAAGTAGTTAACAAACAGGGATTCAGAATGGATCGAAGAGATTTCTTACAAAAAGGAAGTGCAGCTGCTATCACCGCGGTATCACTGAGTCATAACATGCCGGCAGCTTCAGGCGATTCAAAAAAACCTGTAAATATAGGAGTAGTCGGTGTTGGTGAACGAGGCACGAGCCTTGTCAAAATCCTGTTGGATATCGAAGGAGTGGAAATTTCGGCACTCTGCGATATTAATCAGGAACACCTTGCAAACGCCCAGAAGATCGTTGCCGGTAAGGGACGAAAAAAACCGGATGGTTACTTGCGGAGCCCGTGGGATTTTAAACGCCTCGCAGAACGTGACGACCTCGATGCGGTAATTACTGCCACACCCTGGGAGTGGCATGTTCCTGTGATGGTTGCCGCAATGAAAGCCGGAAAGTATGGCGGTGTTGAAGTCCCTGCGTGTGTTACGATCGACGAATGCTGGGAACTCGTTGAAACATCCGAACAAACCGGTATGCCCTGCATGATGCTCGAGAATGTGAATTATTTCAGAAATGTAATGATGGTGCTCAACATGGTTCGCCAGGGGCTGTTTGGTGAACTTCTGCACTGTGAGGCAGGATACCAGCACGATGTCCGTTACGTTACATTCGACAAAAACGGCAACCTCAGGTGGCGCGGGAAACACTATGTTCAAAGAAACGGAAATCTCTATCCGACACATCCTGTCGGACCAATCGCATGGTGGACCAATATTAACCGAGGCGACAGGTTTACATACCTCGTGTCCATGAGTTCCAAATCGCGGGGCATGAACATAGAAATAGAAGAAAAATTCGGCCCCAACCATCCGAATGCAAGGATGAAATATGCTCTCGGCGATATCAACACAACACTTATCAAAACCCATAACGGTGTGACTGTTACCCTGTATCACGATACACAGTCACCCCGTCCTTATGACCTTATCTTCCGGGTTCAGGGAACGAAAGGTATTTACTCTGGAACTCTCAACAAGATTTACATCCACAAACGCAGCCCCAAATCCCATCAGTGGGAGGACATAAATGAGTACGAGAGGGAATTCGAGCATCCCATGTGGAAAACCCTGGGAGAAGTGGCAAAAGATTACGGTCATGGCGGCGGAGACTATATCGAAATGCACCAGTTTGTGAAAGCGGTAAGAAACAGGACACAGACGCCCATTGATGTTTATGATGCCGCCACCTGGAGTGTTATATCACCCCTCTCTGAAAAGTCGGTAGCCAATAAGAGTGTGCCTGTTGATTTTCCTGATTTTACCCGCGGACGTTGGATGACCAATGAACCGGTTGGTATAGTCGATGCATAAAATGTAATATATCCAATAATGAAGGGGCTTCCCCACCGCAGAAGAAGCCCTTGTTTGTTATCATTTCATTCGGAAATAATTGTTAATCAAGAGGAAAACCCAATGATCGATTTACGAAGTGATACCATCACGAAACCTGACAGTAAAATGCGTGAAGCGATGGCTGCTGCCGAGGTAGGCGATGATGTCCTTGGTGATGATCCGACTGTCACCACTCTTGAAAAACGCACAGCGGAAATTCTCGGCAAGGAAGCAGCCGTATACATGCCCTCCGGTACAATGACAAATCAGGTGGCAATCCGTAGTCACACTGAACCTGGCGATGAGATACTCGTGGATGCAAACGCACATGTATACTTTTTGGAAGCCGGTGCGCCATCAGCTTTATCAGGGGTGATGTGCAGGCTACTTCCGGGTATACGGGGAATATTTACTGCTCAGGATGTGGAGAATGTTCTCAGACCGAGAAATTTACATTTCCCGGTAACCAGGCTGATATGTATAGAAAACACGCATAACCGGGGCGGCGGAAGCGTCTGGCCTATCAATCTTATCGCCGGGATAGCGGAAATAGCCCAAACAAATGGCATTAACATGCATCTCGACGGTGCCCGTCTCTGGAACGCATCGAAAGCCACGGGAATACCTGAACGTGAATACTGCCGGTATTTCGATTCGGTAAGCGTATGCTTTTCTAAGGGTCTCGGAGCGCCTGTCGGGTCAGTGCTGGCAGGAACAGATTCATTCATCAACCGTGCCCGAAGATTCCGCAAGCAGTTCGGCGGAGGGATGCGCCAGGCGGGAATTATCGCAGCCGGTGCGCTTTATGCCCTCGAGAACAACCGTGACCGTCTGACAATCGACCATGCAAACGCCAAGTCGCTCGCAGAGGGTATCCATACAATTCCCGGCATTGAACTGGATGTATCAACAGTGGAAACGAATATTGTGATATTTGATGTCACAACATTTTCCGCACAGGAACTGGCTGACCGTCTTAAAACAGCCGGCGTGTATGTCCTCGCAACTGCAAGAAACACCCTCAGGGCTGTGACTCACCTCGATGTTTCAGGCGATGATATTGAAAAAGCAGTACATATCATTCGTGAGGTTATGAAATAATAATATAACATAAATACACAGAACTCCCGGAAAAATCTTTATTACGGGAGTTCTTAAAAATAAAATAGTACAATTAATATTTAGCCTGAATAATTCATGAATCTGTTTATCGATTGTCAGTAGGGGCAACCCTTGCGGTTGCCCAAAAATAAATGTATTTATAACACGGGTAGGGGCAAGCCCTACCCCTGCTGGTTCAGGCACATTATAAGAAAACACTACAAATTTATGAATAATCCGGGTTAGAACATCTGTCTGTCATTCTTTCCTTTACACACGTCCCATTATTATTGCAATAATAAAGAGCATTATAGCCGTTACCAATGCAATGGTAAGGCTTTTTTGTATGGTTTTACCTCTGGAATAACTGCCGATTGCCGCAGGAATGGTACTGCCGCCGAACAGCCTCGGGCGCGAAACCGTCGAACAGGATATCGTACGCCGGATGAACCGCAACGAGCTGTCCCTGAAGGTGAGATGCGAGTTCTGTTATCTCAAGACCCATATCCTTAATTTTTTCCTTTAGGTCATCAGCATAACTTTTGCTCTCGGCAGCCTTTTCAATATCGATACACCGCGAATCCCACGAGGGAAGTTGAACGCCCTTATAGCCAAGACCAGCAGCCCATTTGCCGATATTTTCAAGTGTATCGAAGGGCGGTGTATCACCCATAAACTGTGCCAGAAATATAGCAGGTCCTTTTATTGTTTTCATTCCTCTTTTCATCCTCACATGGTTGGTGTATCATTTAAATTAACCAATACGAAAGTACTGTTATTGGTTTGTTCGGTGATTATAGTTTATAGATTGTAGATTAAGGGTAGGTATAACCGGTTGACAACAAAGTTGCAGTAAAATGGGCAATCCGAGTTAATGCCCTTGTTAGGCTCTTCCTATATTCGATCTTTCCAATAATCAGGCTTTCTGTGAAGGTTTGCGGTCGCAACTACCAATATTTCATCTTTTCGTATTTGGTATACTATTCCGTAAGGGAAGTGACGTGTTTGACACCTTCTTGTCCTCTTCGAGCAGGGATGCCATGCTTCAGGGAATTTCCCGATTCTATCGAGGGTATTCAACACTTCAGTTAAGAAATACTCACCGAGTCCTGGCGTTTCATAATTATAAAATTCAATAACCTCATCCAGTTCAATCTGAGCAATCTCTAAGAACCGAATCCGCATTGGTAATCCTATTTATATTTTTCAAAAACTTTTTCTAAGGAAACTGCCTTGATTTTTCCTCTTTCATAAGCATCGATTCGACTTTCCACCTCTTTGGCCCATAATTCATCAATCTCCCTATCTGGCTTATCAAGACTGGAGAGCAGCTTATCGATCAACTCTGCCTTTTGTGCTGGCTTAAGAGTTAATACTTCTTTCAAAATTTCATCTGGAGCCGGCATATCAATCTCCTTCTATTCATAAAAATCCATACATGTTTTCGTGATTATCGTGTCTAACGACCGAGTTGAGAAGTGCGCGGTTTATCGCGCGTTCCTCTTCAGCAAGGTGTTAGGCTTCCTCCCATTCCATTTCATCAAGGCCAACTGCCTCCGCCAACTGTTTCAAGAAAAGTCTGGTATCCTTAGTAGCATACCTGTTTGCTGTCACAATGATCGTTCGATCCGCGACAGCTCCAAGGAATTGCTCTTCGGTACCGATACACCACCTCTTAACAAAGTCGCGTCCATACCATTTGCTAAGGCGCTTCGAAAGTGAATTGAGGCCATAGAGTCCGAGAGGGCCTGCTACTACATGATAGGGCAAAGCAACTATTCCGAAAAAAAGAGCTGCACCACCGAGAAGAAAGCCCAGGGGCATGAACTTTCCAATCAGCAACGCAAGGAGTATTCCCCCAAGGCTCGTCCCAACCGTTCCCAGTAAACTCATGTCCAACATTCTGAAGGCAAAGAAGAGTGCTAAAATGATCCATATCGCGTGCAGAAGCATGTCGACAATTGCCAGTTTATCAGGATAAAGATCTACAATGTAGCGCTCATATCCCTCTTCCGTAAGGGTAAAATCCACCCTTGCGCTCTGGTATTCATGCATGAATCGGTCCAAATATCCCATTTTCTACAGTTACTTATGGCCTTGTCGAAGCTCAGGTGCGCGCCGCTTGCAACATCTCCCCTGGAGCATGGTGTTAACCACGCCTTTTGCATCAGGAGCGATGCATTTACACATGTGTCCTTACAAACTCACTCATACGCTGTTTGACGCTTTCCCATGCATTCCATGCAACGTCGAGCGCGTCAATTTCATTTATCGTTGGATTAATGCTTGATCTTCCACGGGCAACTTCTACAAACTTTACATTTACCACGCTAAATGCCTCGAAATAAGCTTTCCGCGCAGCCTCATGTTCCTCACAAAGCTTCTGCCATTCATCGTAAATATCTGCCATGTTTACTATCCTTACGCCAGTACAGAGATCAGATTTCCTCGCGTGGCTAACTTGTAATTAACTTAATAATCATACATTTATTATTCAATTTGAGATTTATGTTAACATGATTATTTAAATATTACATATTAAACCAGTAATAGTCAACCGCTTTTTTAAACGAGTTACTCTGTCATGTTTTGAACGGAGTCCATTTCCTTTCACTCTTGCTCGATTCCACAACAGTTTCTATGAATGCCATACCGCGAACACCGTCTTTGACCGATGGGAAATCCATATATTCAGGTTTGGGGTCCCTGCCATTTAGACGTGATTTGAGCGCCAGTATGAAGTTGCGATAGATATTTGCAAAAGCTTCGATAAATCCTTCAGGATGCCCCATGGGCAAACGTGTGTTAAACCCGGCGCGGTCAGAGAGGTAATCACCACCGGTGCGGATGATTTCTGCAGGTCGGTCAAGCCATTTGGCAATGAGCGTATTTGGATTCTCTTGTTTCCATTTAAGTCCGCCCTTTTCACCCCATATTCGGATACGGAGAGCATTTTCTTCTCCAACCGCTATCTGACTGGCAAATAGTATACCGCGTGCGCCGTTGTCAAAGCGAAGCAGTACATTGCCGTCATCCTCGAGCAGACGACCCTCGATAAAGGCGGTGAGATCAGAACACAGCTCTGTTATTTTCAGACTTGTAATATACTCTGAGAGGTTTTCAGCATGAGTACCGATATCGCCCATGCAGTTGGCTATACCGGAACGTTTGGGATCGATACGCCATACAGCCTGTTTATGACCGGTTGTTTCCAGTTTTGTGGCAAGCCATCCTTGCGGATACTCGACCACGATCTTGCGGATTTTACCAAGTTTGCCTTTTGCGATCATGTCGCGAGCCTCTTTTACAAGGGGATATCCTGTATAATTGTGGGTTAAACCGAAGAGCAGTCCGGTTCTTTCAACAATCGCCTCAAGCTGTTTCGCCTCGTCGAGGTTGAATGTCATCGGCTTGTCACACATGACGGGAAATCCATTCTCAAGAGCCAGTCTGGCAGGGTGAAAATGAAGGTGATTGGGAGTCATTATGGATACAAAATCCATGCGGTCACCCTCAGGAAGGTTCTTTTCACTGTCAATCATCTCCTCGTACGTACCATACACTCGTTCAGGCGGCAGGTAAAGCGATTCGCCGGAAGCTTTTGACCGTTCCGGAGTACTGCTGAAAGCACCGCATACCAGTTCGCATTCCCCGTCCAGGGCAGCTGCCATACGGTGAACCGCACCGATGAACGCATCCTTGCCGCCACCGATCATTCCCATTCTAAGTTTTCTGTTCAAAGTACGCACTCCTTCTAATGATAAATGTATAGTATAATTATCGTTTAATTATAACTTATTACTGTTTCGAGGAGAAAATTCTAATCTAAAATTTTAAAAGGAACCAGACCGGTTAAGAGGGGTATTTCTAAACCACCAAAAAGTAGCTCATAAACATTAAGGTCTCTGTGAAAACTCTTTTTACAGGTGCCATGGACTCCTCATAGCCCGTGAAAGCATTCTGTCAGCCTCAGGGTCATTCACAAACCGCTCATTATCAGGATCCCATCTTAGCTTACGCTTAAGCTGCATGGCAATATTACCCAGATGAGCAATCGATACAGAGCGGTGTAAAATTTCTAACGGGGCAACAGTCCGCTTGCGCGATTTTACACAGTCGATGAAATTCCCGCCGTGATCATCAGACCTGTAAAGGTGAATTTCGTCGCGACCTATAATTGATGTTAAAAGCGATTTCGGCTCAGCATCAAGCTCTTGGCGGTTTACAAATACCCAGCCATCTGTGCCTACGAATTTAACTCCTTGTTTGTTCTGCTTATTGTTGGTAACATCCATTATCAATCCGTTTGCGTATTTACAGATGAAATGGTATGTCAGTGCAGTATTCCAGAGCCCGATGCGCGGATATTCTCCACTGCCCTCTATCTCGACAGGACCGGTATACTCAGTATTCATACCCCAGTGCGCTATATCACAGTGATGTCCTGCCCAGTCACTCAACTGTCCGCCCGAATAATCCATAATCCAGCGGAAATTCCAGTGACACCGCTTTTCAGTATATGGCGCCCAGGGAGCGGGACCTAACCAGAAATCGTATTCGAAACCCTCAGGCACCGGCATTTCCGGCTGAGGTTCTATTGAACTGCCGTTAGGCAGACCTACATACACGGTATGCAGTTTCCCGATTCTCCCGTTGCGTACAAGTTCAGTGGCGAAGCGGAAATTACGATCGGAGCGCTGCTGGCTGCCAGTCTGCCAGACAATATTATTGCGGCGTACAGCTTCGCACATCGCCTGACCCTCTGTAATGGTAAGGGCGATCGGTTTTTCGCAGTAAATGTCCTTCCCTGCATTTGCTGCCATAATTGCAGGTATAGCGTGCCAGTGATCCGGTGTGGCAATACATACAAGATCTATATCTTCCCTGCTGATAATTTCGCGAAAATCATTATAGTCATCACAGCCCCTGTAGGTTCCCGATGACTTTTTCTCCGCATAGGTGTCCTCGGTAAGTTTTTTCGCCTCAAGGCGGCGTGATCTATCTACATCACACACAGCCACAATCTGTACATCGTCGCGGGGAAGAAACCGCCTCATGTTACTTTTACCCATACTTCCGACACCGATATGCCCGAGTGTGAGTCGGTTGCCTGGAGTATTTGCACCGAACACTGTCGATGGAACAATGCAGGGGATTCCTATGGAAGCTACTGCAGAAGCTTTTATGAAATCACGACGTTTTATGTTTTTATTACTTTTCATAATGCTCACTCCTGATTATTTGATAAACAGTGATATAGATTTATTTTAAATTATTTACACCATTTATAAACTTATAAAAAAAGAACAAACGGATTCTTATTACAATCTCCACGGGCTCCTCATCGAACGTGAAAGCATGCGGTCAGCTTCGGGATCGTTAACGAAACGTTCCTTTTCCGGATTCCATTTTAACTTTCGCCCAAGTTGCATAGCAATATGGCCAAGATGACATACCGACATTGATCGATGACCCACTTCAACTGGTGCGGCAGTTTCTTTTCCTGAATAAATACAGTCAATGAAATTCCGGTAATGAGTAATAGTATTGTGAATATCCTTTGGTCTCCAGACAACCCTTGACCGACCGGAAACATGTCTATACAGGTGGATATCATCTCGTCCAATAATGGAAGTGAGGATTGATTTCGGACTCGCATCAATGTCTCCCTCTCCGAGCCCGCGTGTGATAAATACCCAGCCCTCGGAACCGATAAACTTTATCCCATGCCTGTTTTGTGAACTATCGGTAACTGTCATGCTAACACCATTGGCGTATCTGCACGTAAACTTGAAGCCTTTTGGTACATCAAATAGACCATCCCGATAAAAGTCAGCGTGACCCTCTATCTCGACAGGACCGGTGTAATCGGTGCCCATCCCCCACTGGGCGGTATCACAATGATGAGCTCCCCAGTCAGTTACGGTTCCATATGCATAATCAGAAATCCTGCGAAAACTACTGTGACATCTTTTCTCTGTGTACTGTGCCCAAGGTGCGGGGCCCAGCCACATGTCATAATCAAAACCATCTGGTACCGGCATTATTTCCAACGGTACATTTTTACCGCCTGCCCCTCCAAGTCCAACTTCGACAGTCTGCAGCTTGCCAATCCGCTCATTACGAACCAGTTCACACGCAAAACGGAAATTCCTCATAGAGCGCTGCTGACTGCCAGTCTGCCATACTATATTGTCGTTTTTAACAACATTGCACAGAGCACGCCCCTCAGCTATGTTATGTGTAAGAGGTTTCTGGCAGTAAACGTGTTTTCCTGCTTTTACAGCTTCAATTCCTATAATCACATGCCAATGATCCGGAGTGGCGATGGTTACAAAATCAATGTCATCTCGTGCGAGAAGCTCCCTGAAATCATTATAGGTATCAACTCCCCTGAAAGAACCGGAGGAGCTTTTTTCAGCATATGCCTCATCAACAGTTGATTTCGCTTTCATAACGCGGTTTCTGTCAACATCACATAAAGCTATTATCTGGACATCTTCCATAGTCAAAAAGGCTAATGTGTCCCATTGCCATGCAAATCCTGTTCCTATACAACCCATGTTAAGTCGGTTGCTCGGAGCATTGGCACCGAACACGGTTGACGGAACAATATACGGCGCTCCTATAACGGCGACTGAAGCTGTCCTGATAAAATTACGTCTTCCCTTATTTCTCTTTTCTTTCATTTTTCATCACCTGCCAGTTACATAAAGATATTTGTTTCTATACTACTCACCAATTTTTACCAGCGCCGCCTCAGCTGCCTGAGTGACCTCTTTATCGGGGCTATCCAAAAACGAATCAAGTGTTTTCACACTCGATGGATCACGGCGTTCTCCCAGAGTATTAATTATACCGATAAGCTGAAGTCCTTCCGCTTTTTTGGCGGCTTTCAGAAGTATTTTATTGGCTTTTGGGCTGGGATTCTCCTGAAGTGCATAACGAGCAATATCCGAGGTTTTTTTATCCATCAAAAGCATCTTTCCAAGTACAGGTATAGATATATCCGATCCTATTATCCATAGCTGACGGCAGATGTAATCCTTGCAGGCAAAAGTAGCCTCGGGTCTCTTTAAAATTTCAACAAACTGCTTTTCAAGATGTGCTTTCTTTTCCTTATCGCCGTAAGACGCCCATACGAGATCGGTTACCACAGCGATGTCCTCACCGCTCTGTCCGAATTCATAGGTGATAATCTTCTCAATCTCGGGTTCTAACTCAACTTTTTCTGCACATGACATCAGTAAAACAGCACACAAAACTGAGATTATTTGCAGTAAACAGGCTGTGTTTCTCTTACGGTACATGTTGGTGCTTTCCATACTCTTTAATCCTTTCTTAAAACTTTACACTATCGATATCTTGTTTGACTTTTACATTTACACGTATATTTGTAAAAATTACTTTACTCACTACCATATGAAATGTTGTTAAAAAATTCATAACTGTACGCTTATATCAGAATGTTTCAAAATGTGAACTATCTTAACAAAAGTCAAATAAAAAAACCGTAACATAAAAAATGCTTGAATCAAGATAAAAAATCGATATGTTTCATCTACAACTTAACGAAAATCCGGTTAAAAGTAATATTTGATTTTGATATGGGGAAAATTGGGTGTACTGTTCAAACTGAAGGTAGTATAATCATGAATAATTTTACACTTTTATCATCTATTGCGCTTTATGAATTCAAACGTCTTTCGCGTAATTATAGTTTCAGAATACTGTTACTATTTTCTGTTGTTGGTCTTATCCTGATCGATTATTTCTTTTTTATTCGAAATGATTCCTGGCTCAATATCCGAATACCTTCCTCTATTCCCTATATTAATTTCCTGCTTCTGAATATGTTTCAGACAGTAGTCGCTTTATTACTTGCTGCAGATTTCCTCAAAACAGACGCCAAGTGTAATGCCACTGATGCTATCTATCAACGGTCAATGACCAATGCTGTGTACATTGTAGGGAAATTTATCGGAATATTCGCTCTGTTTTTTCTTTTTGATGTGTTTATAATGGCAATGACTTTCATAATCAATTTGGTCTTTATACCTGAGGCTTCGGTCGCTTATTCTGCGTATATTCTGTATCTCTTTATCATTACTCTGCCAACACTTATATTTATTATTGGGATATCGATGTTCTTTATGGCTCTGGTAAAAGAACAAAATATTACCTTTTTACTGTTATTCAGTTTCACAATTATTGCCGTATTTCATCTTAGGAATAAGGTTTATTCGATTTTCAATATTACCTCGCATCATATTACTGAAATTTATTCCGATTTTATCGGTTTCGGGAACATAAATCTTATTCTAATGCATAGAGGTATGTATTTCCTGCTCGGAATGGGATTCGTTTTCTTTGCCGTCATCCTGTTCAAACGCCTTCACCAATCAAAATTTGCATACACTCTCTCACTCATGCTGGCATGTCTTTTTACATGTGGGAGTATCTTACTGGGCGGGGCATATATCAATCATTTTTCAAAGGGTAAATCTCTCCGTAAACAGATGGCAGTGATCAACGATCATATTGGGAATGAAGAACATGTTTCAATGACCGACTGTCGTCTCGAACTGATTCATGACAAAAACGTAATCGATGTTACCGCACAGATAACCGTCAGGAATAATACTTCAAAACCCCATGACACCTATTATTTCAGTCTGAATCCCGGACTGACCATCCGGGAAATCACTGATAGCGGTCAGCCCGTTGCATTCACTCGTAATCTTCATATCATCACCATCGAACCGCACCACGCACTACCACCAAAGGGTAGTGATACTCTGGTGATCCGGTATCACGGAACCATTGATGAAGAGGCATGTTATGTCGATATTGACGAAGAGCGGCGGAAACTGCCATACGGGTATTCATTTTATAACATCGCCAAACGGTATAGCTTTGTGCGTCCGGATTATGTTCTGCTTACTCCTGAAACACTCTGGTATCCTGTTGCAGGTGTTCCGTTCGGTGCGCTCTATCCCCGACCGCAAAAAAAGGATTTTGTCAATTTCGAACTCGCTGTCACAACCGGGGACCATCTAACCACGCTTTCACAGGGAGAAATGCAAAAAAAAGATCAGGGAATGTATGTGTTCAAACCTGAAAACCCGTTACCACAGATTTCACTGGTAATCGGTGAATATGAAACACTCTCTACAGTCGTTGACAGTATCGAGTACCGCGTTCTGGTCAAACCGGGACATGACTACTTCTCACATCTGTTTACAGAATTACGAGGTGAAAAGCTCACAACATGGATCCGGGACCAAAAATCCAATTTTGAGGGTACATTTGGACGCACTTATCCCTACCCACGACTCTCGCTCATCGAGGTTCCGCTCCAGTTTTATGCATTTACCCGCGCATGGTCAGGCGGGCTACAGAACGTCCAACCTGAAATGGTGTTCATCCCGGAAAAAGGTTATACAACATACAGTAGCAATTTTGCCGGTGAGATACAACAATACAAAAAATCTCGCGGGGATAAGTGGACATTTAAAGAAATACAGGAGTTTGTTTTAAATAATTTTGTAAGTAATTCACTTTTAACAACAAAATACTATGATGATCCATATCGAAACAGAAAAGATTATTACCATTCGCTTTTGATTGGTGACCGAGTTCCTTTATTATCGTATGGTATTTTCCCCAATTACACCCATTTTCTGTTTCATGTCTCTTCGCCTGAATATCCTTTCATTTCAAGTATGATAGAGAATTACTTTATTTATAAATCAAGAGGACCAAATTCTGCAATAAATCGCTTTGCATCCTTACGTTTGAAAGATATAAGTCTTTACGATAATCTCCACGATCCTTTTGAAAAATAGTATGTCCCCAAGTGCACTTCAACCGGATTATTGTACTCATGATAATAGTCTGAAATTTTCCTTGTTATTCTGTCGGTTCCAGTATCATGGTAGACAAGAAAATTATATTGAACTACTGCAGTTGCGTCTTTCAGGTGCGGGTATCTTTTTTCCATATAAGATGGTGGGAATATTTCTTGTATATTGAAATAAAACGTGTAATAGAAAAGGTCGTACTCGCCGCTTTCAGGCAATTGTGCTGTCCACTGTACTTTGTTTTGACCATTTCCACCCGAAATTATATATGATGTGTTCGCATACAATCCAAAAAAGCTTCTCCCCGTGCTGTATAAATAAGACCATGTTTCATGAGGACTTAAATCATATCCACGAAATGATCTTGGGTAGTCAATTCGCGAATCATCAGGTTGAATTAATGACTGTAGTAATTGCCATTTTGGTTGTTCCTTTATGATTTGAAATCCGGCATCTTCATTGTCAACAATTATTTCTCCGGGTTTTTCATAGATATATTGCTCATGGACGATTCTTTCACCTTCAAAAAGCTTGTTGCTTTCTTTCTTTTGGCTAATAAATATAAAAACAATTCTAGTCGGTATATTTTGTGACAAAAAAGTATGAACCTCTAATTGAACTTGCGGCCCGTCAAATAACATGCCAATCTCTTTCGATTGATTTCCATCAAGATATGTTATGTATGTTGCCCAATCTTTTGACCTTAATTTATCACTCTCAATACCTCTCACAAGAATAAAACCTTCAACTGGTTCAAGATTGTGTATCGTAAAACGTATCTGGTTAAATGTTCGGTTATTTACAATAACTTCTTGAGAACCAGGATCTGTGATAACATATCCCGGAAGCCCCTGCTTCGTATACCAT
>JBHPFF010000053.1:0-17902 GCA_042572165.1 Candidatus Latescibacterota bacterium
ACCTTTAGCCATTTCACCTGCCAGAACGCCGCCGCCGCCAATAATCACTGCAACTTTACCATCAAGTCTGAACAGCTCTTCAACAAACGACAAAGTATGACCTCCCAATTTAAAAGAAATATTTGTACTTTTTACAAAACCGGATGAATTGCAGAATTTCCTTTTATAGTATAATAAAAGTATTGATTAACAAAACAGTTTTATCCTGTGGATACATTTAAAAGGTGATAATTTTCTTGCTTTTCATGTGATTTTGTGATATATTTTTTAAAAACGTAACACAATTTCTAACTTTTGGGGTGATTCGATGCACGATATTGATATTGTCAGGTTCGGTGTGTCAATAAGTTCGGGTCTTCTGGAAAAGTTTGACAACCTGATTAAGGACAAGGGTTATACTAACCGCTCCGAGGCGATCCGTGATCTTATCAGGGACAGACTTGTACAAACCGAATGGAGCGATAAAACCGATACGGTTGAGTTGATCGGCACCATTACCATTGTTTACGATCACCATACCCGTGAAATCGGCGACAAGCTCACCGATATAGCTCATGACCACCACGACCTGGTCATATCATCCATGCATGCTCACCTCACCCCCGCTTCGTGCCTTGAGGTAATTCTTGTCAAAGGGCTGGGAAGCCAAATACATTCATTTGCAGACCGGATCATCAGCATCCGGGGAGTGAAACACGGCAAGCTTGTCATAACGGGGCTTGTCGAGGATAACCTTCAGGAGTAAACCATGCATATACCACCTGGATTTCTCGAACCACAGGTCTGGGTACCTATGAGCGGTATATCAGCAGCAGGTGTTGGGTATGCGTTAAAAAAGACCGGCAGGGAACTGGATGAACGCCGGACACCGGTCATGGGAGTTCTGGCTGCATTCATATTCGCAGCACAGATGGTTAATTTCCCGGTACTGGGCGGGACATCGGGACATGTGATCGGTTCGGCGCTTGCAGTGGCGATTCTCGGCATGTGGCCGGCGATGGTAGTGATGACCTCAGTGGTTATAATGCAAGCGCTGCTTTTTCAGGACGGGGGGCTTGACGCCCTCGGCGCTAATGTTTTTAACATGTGTATTCTCGGTTGTCTTATTTCCGGAATTGTTATCGGAGCTGGTAGAAAACTTGGAACACGGGCATATTATCCTTCGATAGCGCTTGCTTGCTGGCTGTCCGTTCTTGGTGCTGCTGTCTTATGCGCTGTTGAACTTGCTTTTTCCGGAACAAGCCCTTTTGCTATCGTTGTTCCTGCAATGGCGGCCATACATGCGGTCATCGGTATTTTTGAAAGTGTGATTACTGTAATAGCCTTGCGGTTTCTTACTTCGGTCAGTCCGGTATTGAGGTGTATTAGAAATGGAGTAGAGTCATGAAACGCCTCGTGATAGTCATACTTGCCGTTTCACTCGTGATTGCAGGAGTCGTATCGTATTTTGCCTCAAGCGATCCGGATGGTCTTGAAAAAGTTGCAGAAGATATGGGTTTCAGTGAAAAGGCAAAAGATCCATCGCTGAGTGTATTTCCCGATTACACCGTTCCGGGCACCGAGGGATTTTTTTCGAACGGCCTCGCAGGTATTATCGGTGTTTGTGCTACCTTTGGCATCGTAATGCTTTTAGGTAAAATAATCACACGATTTAAACATTAAGGTTAGATTCTGTGCACCATATCCATATAGATCGTTTCGCAGGAATGTCCAGCCCGGTTCATTCACTTGACCCCCGCAACAAGCTTTTGAGTACCCTCGTTTTCATCATTGCTGTTGTATTGACACCCGACAGTTATTTCTTTTCCTTTATTGTTTATATCGGATTCATGTTGTTTCTCATATATCTTTCACATGTCCCAATATTGTTTATTCTTAAACGGTCACTGACCCTGGTGCCGTTCGCCATTGCAGTGTCTCTTTTTGTTCCTTTCATAACACCCGGGCAGGCGCTTTGGGAATTCTCATTTGGACCATTCGGCACCTCCATCACTGACAATGGTCTCATACGGTTTATTTCCATCGGGTTTAAAGCATTTATTTCTTTTTTTGCAACGATAACTCTTGTATCCTCGACACGTTTTGGTGATCTCATGCGTGCCGCGGGAAAGCTCGGGCTGCCAACAAAGATGGTTGTTATTCTCTCGTTTATGTACCGGTATCTGTTTATTCTGATTGATGAAGCTGCACATATGGTTCTGGCACGGGACATTAGAGGTTCAGGGCAAAAGAGAATTCCGTTATTAGCCGCGACAGGAAGTATTATCGGAGCATTGTTCATAAGGAGTTACGAACATGCCGAGAAGCTTTATTACGCCATGCTTATCAGGGGATATTCGGGTAAACCGGTAACTCTGAACCCGATGAAACTGACTGTGAAAGATGCGGTTTTCCCCCTGGCGGTTTTGGGGATTGTCACGTTCGGAATCGCAGCGGGGAGGTTTATGAATGGATAAGCCCCCCATAGTAATTAGCGGTTTCTCATATAAATATGAGGATGGCACGGAAGCTCTCAGTGATGTATCCCTCTCAATATCAGAAGGAGAAACGGTGGGATTGATCGGGCACAACGGCTCCGGTAAATCCACCCTTCTCATGCATATTGTAGGTATACTCCCCCCCGATATCCGCATCATAATATGCGGGCTTCCGGTAACAAAGGCAAATATCAGGGAAATTCGACATAAGGTGGGATATGTGTTCCAGGATTCACGCGATCAACTCTTCATGTCCACAGTGGCTGAGGATGTGGCTTTCGGTCCTTTGAATACCGGTATGACCAAGGAAGATGCTCTCAGGGCCGCAGAAAGGGCTCTTGAGGCAGTAAATATGGCAGGTTTTGAAAACCGCATTCCCTACCACCTTTCCGGTGGCGAGATGAGACGTGTTGCCATCGCTTCTGTTCTCAGCATGCAACCTGAGATTATTGTTATGGACGAACCTTCTGCCGGTCTCGATCCACGCGGCAGACGCGAGCTGTCATCAATGATTACAAAACTGGGTGGTACAAAGCTCATAGCCTCACATGACCTTGAATTTGTTCGTTCCTGCACAGACCGTATCGTGCTTCTAAATCACGGAAAGATCGTCGCTGATGGGCCCCCCGAGGAACTGCTCGGCGATCATGAACTTCTTCTGGCAAACGGACTGTAATGTTGCTTATTATTACTTATTCACGCTACTAACTTCTTTCCCCGACACTTCTTTCTTTAAATTATCTACAGTTTCAAACAACGTTTCTTGCACTAAAACCTGTTTCTTTGTATATTTAATAAATACTATTGCTGTGGAAGCTGATTGTATCAACCACGGCTCTTTCTCTCGTCAGGGGAATTATTATATTCTCTCCGGATGAGTACTTCGTAAATGAAAATGAGATAAATTTTGTTATTATAAGAATGTTCAGCATTTGATATATAATTAATATTTCACTTACTGATAAGGAGATTTACAATGGAAATGGAATGTTGTTCACATTCCGGACGCAGCAGCCGTCGCAGTTTCATTAAACAGATGTCGCTGGGTGCTGCAGGGCTGTCACTAGGTTCTCTCGGTATGACAGGATGTTCAACGATGATGAGAACTGTGGCTGTAGGTGGCCGAAGGGTAATCCGTGAAGCCGGAACCAGTCCTGTTTCGTTCGTAACAAGCAAAGACCAGAGAGATGCGGCTTACCAGGCGCTGAAACCTATACAGAGACAGATTGAAAGAGAAATCGGCGACAAGCAGGTGGTTATCAAGATCAATTCTGGGCAGATTAGAAAAGACTGGTGGCTCAACGCTACCGATCCGAAATTTACCGCCGGTATCCTCGATTTTCTCAAGGAGTTTTACGACAGGCAGGTCATAGTCGCCGAATCTACCGCCGCCGGGGCAAAGAGCACGATGGAGGGGTTTGAAAACTACGGATTTATGCCATTAGAGAAAGAATTTAATGTAAAATTCGTTGACCTTAACGATGGACCCGCAACTACACAGTTTATCCTGAACGATAATCGTCACCCCCTTGCAATCAATATTATTAATACGTATCTGGATCCCAACGTATATATGATATCTGCGACAAGATTGAAAACCCACAACTGTGTTATAGCGACCCTTTCCATGAAAAACATTACGATGGGCTCACCAATAAATCACTTCAAGCAGAAAGCCAGAAAAGACAGAAACGAAAAGCCTTTTATGCATAGCGGTGGAAACAGAGGTCTGAGCTACAATTTGTTCCGCCTGGCAACGCTGGGTGTGCAGCCTGATCTTGCCGTTCTCGACGGTGTTGTCGGAATGGAGGGCAACGGTCCGGTTAGCGGAACAGAAATGCGCCAGGGAGTTGCCGTTGCAAGCTGCGACTGGCTTGCCGCAGACCGCCTCGGTGTCGAATTAATGGGTATGGATTACAGCGAAATAAAATACCTTCAGTGGTGCGCTGATGCCGGAATGGGCACGGACGACCTGTCAAAGATAAAAATCATCGGTCCGGATTACAAAAATCATATTGTAAAATATAAACTTAGTGATAATATCGAAGGACAGCGCAAGTGGATCAGGGAAGATTATAAGTCATAAATTTTCCCCAAATATATTCTCTTTCATTGCCGCATAAAAAAATTAATTACTGGCCCTTCTCCCACGGCAATTAACCCGGGAGAAGGGTTTTTTTGTGGTCATACAAGTGCAGCGACAGCCTGCCTGTCGGTCACGCATAAAAGGCGCTGGGTCACCATCGTTGTAAAATACTCATTCCGGGCGCGGACAAATTACTCCGGCACAGTTCTACTGATACGGTATATCCATTGCTTCCATGAGTCCCTTCATATATCCGATTGCAAACACCTTTCCCACCATGCCATAGCCGCGGCTTTCTTCGCTCTCACCCTCAATGGTAGGTGCGTGGTCGGGTCGGATAGGGCCGTCGAAGCCGGATTCGTAGTAAACCTGGAGCATCCGTGCCATATCAGTCGGGCCATTGTCGTGAAATGTTTCCTGGAACCGTTTTCCCTTGCCCTCAATGTCGCGGAAGTGTACGAAGAAGACCTTGCCCTGCTCACAGAACTCCCTTGCCACCGCTTCAATGTCTTCGCCCATAGCCTTAAAGTTCGCCTGACAGAACGTGACACCGTTAACCGGACTGGGCACAATTTCCATCACTCTACGGAAAGCATCGGCACTGGTAATAATCCGCCCGATACCACGCAGCGGTGAGATGGGGGGATCGTCCGGATGCAATGCCATATTTACGCCTGCCTTCTCAGCGACTGGAATAATCCGCTCTAAGAAATACGTGATGTTGTCCCAGATTTTCTCCTCGCTGATCTTTCCCCACTCGGTAAGCCCCTGCTTTTCCGCATCCGGATAGTTAAACTCGCTCGTCAGGGCACCGCCACGTTCGGGAATATCGAAACGTGTCCGGTACCAACCTATCCCGGCCATGAAGTTGTAACAGCACATCGGAATTCCGACCTTGCCAAGGGCTTCAATTGCTGCAATGTAGTTGGAGATTTCTTCGTCGCGACCAGAAACACCCAGCTTGACCTGTCTGGTAGAAACGGGATCACTTTCAACACCGGCAATAGTGAATCCCGCTGCCTCGTAGTCTGCTTTAACTTTCTTCAGAACATCAACGTATTGGTCGCGAGTCGTCTCATTAAGAACTCCCGTCACTCTGGCGATCACATGATTGACTCCGATCTGTTTGGCGAGTTTCAAACGCGACGGATCACGCTCAAGCGCCCATGCCAGTTTGATGTTCCCTTTTTTCACAGTTGAAGCGCTTTGGGCTTCAGCGTTTTGGGCTTTCATGATCGACATAGCCGAAGCTGCACCGGCGCCTGCGGCGATTGCGATATTTCTGTGGATCCATGTTCGACGGGTGTGCTTTGCCATTTTTGTTATTCTCCTTTCTCGATGAAATGATACCGGATATGATCTACGCAATGTCTCCATGCCTCTGAAATCCTCGCTGTATATTCATTTTGCCTTAACTATAAGACCATAACCTTTTCACCTCTTATTGTTTCCACCCTTTCCTATCATATTCTGATGTGTGGAAAAGTGACAGGAGCGAGCCCCAGCCATACTCCCACAGTGTTATCCAGCAGGCGAGGGGATGAAACCACCATGCGCTGTCAGGCCTGTTTCTGTATCCACGAAACGACTGCCATAGAAGCGGTAGGAATGTCACGGTAGACAGCACGAAAATAACATACGCCGATTTTGGAACAGAGCTGTACTTGTAAGTACGGCGGTTTTTCTTCGAATGATAGTAATAATCACGTATCCTGCGGGACTGTTTGCGTCTGAATGTTGCGATAGTGTCACAGAAAAGGTGGTGTGTCTCGGTTTTTACGACACCGATTCGGTTGCGCCCGGCTCTCACCGCCTGCTGAAACACATCGATATCGAAATAGTAGGGTTTCCAGTCAAGACCACCAATCGCAGAACGCTGTATCATGAAGCCGTTGGCGCCAAACGTAGGCGCAGTATCCGGGTCAACCTCGACAATGAAAGCCTCGGATGTTTCAGTGACCGAACGCAGTTTCATGCCTGTGAACGCACGAGAAAGATAACTGTAACGGTTGTAATTGCCCAGGAAATAACTCAGGGGATCGTTCATCCCGAGCAGGGCGCAATAACGGTTAACCAGCGTATCGTGGGGATCGACAGTCCATCCGAGCGGCTCGACGCTGTCAATTGTTGTATCTTCGAAAAGGTGGGCGGCTTTTGAGAAATACCCGGTGTCGTGGAATATATTGTCAGAATCGACGAGAGCGAGCACATCACCTGTTGAGGCATCGATGGCGGCGGATTTCCCCGCTTCACCGGTTTTAAGGGGATTGGGAACAATTATGTCCACTTCATGTTTATGCGCTATTTCGATGGTTGTGTCAATCGAACCGGCATCGGCAATCACTATTTCCACCAGTTCACGAGGGTAGTCCTGTGCGCGGATGCCTGCAAGGCAGCGGTCAAGAGTCCGTCCTGAATTCAGCGTGGGAATGATAACACTTATGGTCGGAAGATTTTTCATGAATTATATTACCGTTTTCCACTGGATTATTTTCAGAAAATGCTAATTTCATCTTGGATATTTTTCCTGTAACTATATTATTATTAGAAATACAATTTAAATAAAAACATTTGCAAAAACCATATTCCTTTTTCAGGTTTACAAAATAAAGGTAGAAAACGGGCAACTACAGGTTAATTTTATAATAATAAGGGGAAGTGGAAATGAGAAGAAACACAATTATATCGAGGAGGGATTTCTTGGCCGCCGGAACAGGATTAGGCTCTGCTGCAACGTTGACATGCTCCAATAATAACCGTGCAATCAACGGTTCAACTTTAAGCTTCGGCCTTGTCACCGACCTTCACTATGCCGAGAAAGAAATGAGAATCAACCGGTATTACCGGGAATCAGGACAGAAACTTCAGGAATGTATAGAAACGTTCAATGGACTCAACCTGTCTTTTGTTGTGGAACTCGGCGATTTTGTGGACAAAGCTGACAAGGAAACCGAACTGGATTATCTTCACACTATCGACAGCATATTCACCGGATTCAATGGTGACTGTCATTACGTTCTCGGTAACCATGATGTCGCCACCTTCTCAAAAGAAGAGTTTATCGGAAACTGCGGGGCGCTTGAAAATTACTATTCTTTCGATGACGGCGATATTCATTTTATCGTGCTGGACGCCAATTACAATGAAGACGGCTCTGATTATAACGCCGGGAATTTCATCTGGACTGAGACCTATATTCCCGCTTCCGAGCGTGAGTGGCTGAAAAAAGACCTGCAGAATGCAAACGGGAAACCGACAATAGCGTTCATCCACCAGAACCTTCACGACGAAGACGATCCCCACGGAGTAAACAACGCTCCCGAGGTGCGCCGCATTCTTGAGGAGTGGGGAACAGTCCTGGCTGTCTTCCAGGGGCATGATCACAGGGGCGGGTATGCCTGCATTAACGGTATCCACTATGTGACATTCAAAGCCGCGGTCGAGGGCTCCGGGATAGAAAACAACGCATATGCGGCTGTGTATGTCAAAGAAGCGAATACTGTACAACTGCAGGGGTACAGAAGGCAGAAGAGTTACGAGCTGGTTGTGAATGGATGATATAGAAGATAATCACGATTAAGAATTAAAATCATAACAAAGAATGACCTGATGATTTTATTTTGTGCATATTAAATAATTTTATCTCGCCTCAATACTTGAATTCCTGATATAAATATCTTATATTATTCGATTAAAGATTTTAGACATTACTCCGTCAATCATTTACCAATCATAAAGCAACTGTAGAAAACGGATATAGTGAATATCAAAAAGAAAAACAAAAAGGTCTTTACTCCCGTGGCGGCAAAGCCCGATTTCCCGGCGCTCGAAAAGGAGATACTGGATTTTTGGAAATCAGACGGCACATTCGAGGAATCGGTGAAATTCAGGGAGGCTGAGGGCAATGATTTTGTGTTTTATGACGGCCCGCCATTTGCGAACGGCCTTCCGCATTACGGTCATGTGCTTACAGGGTATGTCAAGGATGTGGTGCCCCGCTACAAGACCATGAGGGGATACCATGTGCCTCGGCGTTTCGGCTGGGACTGCCATGGTCTCCCTGCCGAGATGGAGATGGAAAAGGAAACCGGTATCCACGGCCGCGCTCAGATTCTCGAATATGGCATCGACAGGTTTAATGCGGGCTGCAACAGCCTCGTTTTCAAATATGTGGATGAATGGCGGAGAACAGTTACCCGCCAGGGGCGGTGGGTAGATTTCGAAAACGATTACAAGACCCTGGACAGGGACTTCATGGAAAGCGTGCTCTGGGCGTTCAAGCAGCTTTATGACAAGGGTCTTGTTTACTGTGGCACGAGGGTGCTTGCCTATTGCTCGCGGTGCGAGACTCCGCTTTCGAACTTTGAAACGCGTATCGATAATTCCACACGTCCCAAGCAGGATCCCGCCATCACTGTGCTCATTACTCTCAAGGATTCGGAGAGGTTTCCTCCGAACACACATCTGTTAGTATGGACCACAACACCCTGGACGCTGCCCTCTAATCTCGCAGTGGCAGTCGGTGAAAACATCGACTATGCGGTGCTCCGCGAGGGTGAAAACAACTATATCATCGCTGAAGAACAGATTGCAGCGTACGAAAGACAGTTGAGCATATCCGAAAAAGTGAAAACCATCAAGGGCTCTGATCTCGTTGGTCTTTCCTATGAGCCCCTGTTTGATTATTTCAAGGATACTCCAAATGCTTTTACGATAATGGCGGGCGATTTCGTAACAACCGAGGATGGCACGGGGATTGTTCATGTTGCCCCGGGATTCGGTGAGGATGACCAGCAGCTCTGCGATGCTCATGGTATCCAGACTATTGCACCGGTAGATTATCAGGGGAAATTCGACGGGCGTGTTTCGGATTATGCGGGACAGCATGTTTTCGACACCAACAAGGATATCACGAACCGCCTCAAGGAAGCGGGGAGACTTATCAAGCATGACACCATCGAACACAACTATCCCTTCTGCTGGCGGTGTGACACTCCTCTGATTTACCGTGCGTTTCCGTCCTGGTACGTTAAGGTCACCGATTTCAAGGACCGCATGCTCGAACTTAATCAGCAGATCAATTGGATTCCAGAGCATATTCGCGACGGCCGGTTCGGAAGGTGGATAGCCGAGGCGCGCGACTGGTCCATTTCACGTAACCGGTTCTGGGGTACACCGCTTCCGGTGTGGGAATGCGACAATTCTCAGTGCGAACGGCGGGATGTTTACGGTTCTATTGCAGAACTTGAACGTGATTTCAATACGACGATTACTGACCTGCACCGCCCCTTTATCGATGAACTCACCCGCCAGTGCCCTGATTGCGGCGGTATCATGAGGCGTATCGATGATGTTCTGGACTGCTGGTTCGAATCCGGTTCCATGCCGTACGCCCAGGTGCATTACCCGTTTGAGAACAAGGTCTGGTTTGAGAATAACTTCCCCGCGGATTTTATTACTGAGTATATTAACCAGACAAGGGGGTGGTTTTATACTCTTACTGTGCTTTCGACAGGATTGTTTGATAAACCATCTTTCCTGAACAGCATCTGCCACGGCGTTGTGCTCGACGAGA
This sequence comes from Candidatus Latescibacterota bacterium, assembly GCA_042572165.1. Classification (GTDB taxonomy): domain Bacteria; phylum Latescibacterota; class Latescibacteria; order Latescibacterales; family Latescibacteraceae; genus JBHPFF01. Next base: position 10,139 of record JBHPFF010000053.1, read on the forward strand.
ATGCTCAGAAGCTCTCGAAACGTCTGCGAAATTACCCTTCCCTCGATGAGGTATTTGAAACGCTGGGTTCGGACACCCTTCGATGGTTCATGATGAATAATCCCATCCTGAAAGGCAACAATCTTCAGATTGACCGCAATGGCAAGGTTATCACGGTGGCTCAGAAAAGTGCTCTTTTGCCGCTCTGGAATTCCTATTACTTCCTTGTGCTTTATGCCAATATTGACGGCTACCGTCCGGTGTTCAGGTATGATTCTACCAATGAAATGGATATTTATATACTTTCCAAGCTTACGGAAACCCTTGCAGGTATCACCACGGTGATGGATGAATATGACATACCGAAAGCCTGTGCGTTTGTAGAGGAGTTTCTGGAAATTCTCACCAACTGGTATATCCGCAGAAATCGCCGCCGTTTCTGGAAAAGCGAGTCAGACGGAGACAAAAAGGATGCGTATGATACACTTTATACCGTCCTGGTAACCGTATGTCGCATGGCTGCACCATTGCTGCCCTTCACCGCTGAGTCCATTTACCGTAATCTGACAAATGAACGTTCTGTTCACCTTGTGGACTGGCCTGATCCGGGTGAGCTTATCATGGATGATGATGTGTTGAAAGGCATGGATATTGTCAGGCGGATATGTTCGCTGGGACATGCGGTACGCAACCTGAGCCGAATCAGAGTGCGTCAGCCGCTCCCCGAAGTTTCCCTCGCAGGAAAAGATGCTCATCTTGCCAAAAGGCATACCGGGATTATCAAGGATGAACTGAATGTCAAGAATGTTGGTTTTACCGATGATGTCGGTGAAATGGGCAGGCAGGAAATTGCTGTGAACGGGCGTGCAGTCGGACCGCGACTTGGCAAAAAGATGAAAGATGTACTTAAAGCAATTAAATCCGGTGATACCAAGGTGCGCGAGGATGGCACACTTTATGCTGCAGGAGAGGTTATCGAACCGGATGAGTTCGAACTCAGGATCATCGCAGAGGAAGGTCACGCCTGCATGTCGGATGGCGGGCTGTTTGCATGCATCGATCTCACAATAAACCGTGAGCTTACCCTCGAGGGGCTTGCACGTGATGTTATCCGCGTTGTACAAAACGCCCGCAAGGAAGCCGACCTCGTCCCCGATGACCGTATCAACCTGGGAATCAGGGCAGCAGGCGATCTGAGAGAGGCGGTCGAAAAACACGCTGAACTCATAAAGACCGAAGTGCTTGCGGCTGAATTGCTTCTGGATAACATCCCTGATACGCTCTACTCAGAAAAGGTTGACATCCAGGGTGAAACGATGGAAATTCTTGTAGGGAAAAGGTAGGTTTTGAAGATTGAAAGATGAAATAGTGTAAAATCCCGGCTGAACCGGCAGTCGGGTTTTTCATTACAAACACGCACCATTGAATCTGAAAGAGACAGAAGGTAGTGAAAATACTTTCAGGACAATTTATTAAAACCACGGCAGCAGTCGCCTGCAATAATAATCACAGATTTAATCCGATCATTTAGGGGTTTTTTTGAAAGTTTCAAGGTTTTTCTTTATTATTACACTGCTCACACTCACGGCAGTAATATCCAGCGGCTGTTCACTGTTTTTCCCCCGGAAACCGGGTCTAAAGACAAGAATTATAGCTGTACCGTGGGGGCTGACACAGCATGTCAAGCAATTCAAGGTTGGCGGTTCCAAACCGGGCGGTCATGTGATCTGGGGAAACGACATACCGGATGGATCACAATGTTCAATCGTTATAACGAATATAATGTTAGCCGAAAGGGTGTATCGCAGAGATTTTGTTTACCGGATATCCCCTCTTGGAAAAGGATACATTTATTACCGTGGAAGAATAGTTGAGATCGATCCATACTGGTATAAAAAAATAGGGACCTATCTGGTAGAGTTATATGTAGACGGCAGACCCATGAGCAATGACACCTTTTATATCAGGCCTTGAGTGGGAAAGCTAACGGTGATAAGAATTAATGCTCCCTCCTTCATCCCTTTCATAGCTACAATCCTTTAACTCTCATACGAAGTGAATACAGCGAAGTCGTAGCCGTGATAAAAAGCGTTTGCCTGTCCTTGCCGCCGAAACAGAGATTTCTGGGCTGCTCTGGAGTCTCGATAGTTTCAATCTTGTTACCGTCAGGGCCATACACCGAGATTGAATAAATAGTATGCGGGGTAAGGTAAATATTGCCCTCGATGTCCACACTCATCCCATCGTCAGCCTCATCAGCAAAGAATTTCTTGTTGGTAAGCGTGCCATCCGGCAAAATAGTATACACCCAGGTCGTATCCGCGCCCTCATCGGCAACATACAAAAGAGAGCCGTCGGGACTGCCGATTATCCCGTTCGGTCTGACCATATCCTCAATCACACGGATTACATTTTTACGGTCGGGAGACAGGTAATATACATGTTCACCATCCTGCATCTTTTTCTCTCTTCTGCCATAGTGTGGATCTGTAAAGTATATACCGCCTTTCAGGTCAATCCAGAGGTCGTTGGTACAGTTATAGGGTTTGCCGTTATATGAGCCGGTCAGCACTGTCATATTGCCGTCCATATCGAATGACACGAGCTTGTGAAAATCTCCCGCACAGGCGATAAGATTGCCGTCATGATCAACGAACATACCGTTGGAAGCCCCGGTATTATCGTGAAAGAGTTCCACCTTTTTCTCCTCGACCAGCCATTTGAAAATTTTATTTTTCCGCTGCTGGGTAAAATAAATATCACCATTTGCATCAACTGCCGGGCCTTCGAGGTGATCATAACCGGTGGCAAGTTTACGGATTTTTGCACCCGGAGCAACAACGCTCAATTTTTCGGAAGGTTTCCGTGATTCAACGGATGAATCCGTTTTAAGTTTTGTACAACCTGATGTTACTGCCAGCATTCCAACACCGACGAGTAAATACCATTTAATTTTCATGTAACGCTTCTCCAATTTTAGATGTGACCGGCGTTTTAATTTTTCCGAAAAAGTATGAGAGGTGACTTACAGACGGACAAAATGTGAAAAAGTCGAACGGATAAATATAATATAAGTCACTGTTAACCATTTTTAAATTGTTATTTTACCGCTTTATTGCTTTTAGCAAGCATTAAACAGAATTAATTTATCATATAATAAATCAGAATAGTGTAAAATCCGTAAAAAAGAGCACCCTATTTATGAAAATTACCCTGCATGTCAGGAACTCACCGTTTCTCAAACCATCCAACCATCAGGTTTCCGCAGCCGAGTATCCGCTCAAGCATGGCAATCGGATACAACAACATATCCTGACGGACACGGGGGAACTCGTAGATACTCTGGGCTTTCGAAATAGTGATACTTGAACGTTCGACAAAACCCGCTTTATTGAAAAACCTGTCAAGTGACGAGGGCGTAAACGCATTGACATGAAGAGGGTAGAAAAGCGAACCGTACTCGATGCCATACCCCACCCGATAAAGAAAACGCTTGAGCTTATTGGTCAGGCTCTCGTCATTGGGTACATGGACAGCACAGATGCCCCCGGGTATAAGGATCCTGAATACCTCGGCAATAAAAGCTGCGGGTTCAGTTACATGCTCAAGAACGTGGCGAAGGTAGACTGCCTCAAATGAATCGTCTTTAAAGCGGGCGGATACAAGATCGCCGGTAACAACCGTGAGACCGTGCTGCTCGCGTGCGTATGATGCAGCGTCTTCGGAAAGCTCAACACCTTCCACATCGAGGGATGAAAGTTCGCGGATATAGTGCATCCAATGTCCACGGCCGCAGCCAACATCGAGGAGTCTACCATCAGGTACCAGTTCAATCAGCCGGGCAACAAAATACGCTTCAGCTTCCGGAACGACACCGGGTCCCTCGTTTTCAGGTGTATAATATACTTCCGAATGAAAACGTGCCGATTCATTCGGGTCGCTTGTCATGAGTGATGAAAACCTGCTCCCGCAGATACTGCATCTGTAGTAGCGATTGTCCGGTGAAAAGCGGTCATGGATACATTCCACCGTTTTTTCGGAGCCGCATAGAGAACACTGTTTTTTCAATTCATCCATTTTTCATTTGCCAATTGCGGGAATAGATAATAATGTATAGCTTTAATATATAATTGTTTTTGACGCGATTATCAATTTTTTCCAGAGGGAAAGGGGCATGGCACAAAAAGAAAAAAATATTGCGATTTATCCACAACTGACTAAGGTTTTGAAAAAACATGGGTTATTGGCAACCCTTTCATATTCCATTATAGCGGTGATACTCACTTTCCCGCTTATATTCAGGATGAACAGCTCGGTATATGGGTTTTATGACCATATATCTACTGATATGTTCGCCTCAATTCACTACTATTTCTGGTTGATACAGCATTCGATTTTCACGCTTAAATCTTCACCTTTTATAACCGAATTATTTGCTGCACCCTTTGGCTCGCGTATTAATTTCGTGAATTTTACGGGCTTTATCATGTTTCCCGTTTCTGCGGTGTTTGGTTACCTGTTCAGCAACAATTTTATTATCCTTATTAATCTTGTCATCTCAGGGCTGGGCATGTTTTATCTCGTCAAATACCTGACGAACAGCCCAGGGGCGGGTTTTATCGCCGGTATCATTTATGCCTTCTGTCCAAACATGATGGTGCGGTCGTACACAACATTCGATTCCACCCAGGTTCAGTGGATACCCTTCTACACGCTGTACCTTCTGAAATTCATTGACAACCGTACGTGGAAGAATGCCTTTCTCACCGGAGCGTTTCTCGCCTGCAACATTCTTTTTGCCATACCCTATTATCTGGTGTATCTGCCGGTTCACACTGCGGTGCTTTTGATCGCATATGCTATATGGCATGTGTTCGGCGAAAAACGCGGGTTTCACGGCTTGTTAAAAGATATAACAACACCCAGAGCTTTAAAAGGATGGATGAAGACAGCGGGGGTACTGGGCATTGTTTTTATCATATTCCTGCTCTATTATAAAATGGTTTTCGGGGAAAGCGCCTATGATGCAGGCAGCAGGCGGACTACCACCCAACTTGAAGAGCTTGCCCTCCAACCATCGGATTACCTGATGCCCCATCCGAGGAGTGCCATACTAAAATCGAATATAAAAGAATCATACTGGAACGCAAAACGCCCCGGCAAAGACCCTGACAGTTTCGTGGCATATATCGGCTACATAGCGCTGGCTCTTGCTGTCGCCGGACTTGTCAAGGGTCAGCGCGGTCCATTTAAATGGATAATGCTTGCCGGAATTGCCGTTGCGTTTTGGTCTACACTCGGGATTTTATCACCCTCCGGTCTGATATACAGGCTGTACGCGCCATTTGCGCGGCGTATTTTGATATACAAGGTATTCGTCCAATTTGGTGTTGCCGGTCTCGCAGGTATGGGATATGTGTTTCTGGTGAAGCAGTTGAAAGACCGTTATCTTGCGAGGTCTTTTCTTGCGCTCGTGTCTTTGTTCATACTTCTTGAATATACTCTGGTTCCCCCTGCTCTTTCAGTTGATCTCAGGCACAATCCGGAAGTATATGAGCGGATCGAAGCTCTGCCCGATGACACCATACTCATCGAAACACCCATGAGAAGGAGGTATATCCGCAACCTCTATCAAGGGTATGTATATTACCAGACGATACATCATAAAAAACTGTTTAATCCTTACTTCAGTCTTTCGAGGGTTCCGGAGCACATACGCCCGCTGTACACACAAATGGAAGTCCCCCTCGAGGCTCAGGAATATGCGAATCTCGCTGCCCTGCGCCACTTGGGAGTCACCCACCTCACCTATCACTTGTATATAGGAACAAAAACAGTACAATTCCGTTCCTTTGACGCTCCGGGTCTTATCATGGGAGCAGTAGAGGGATTGACAACAGTATACAGGTGCGGTCTCGATCCATTCCGTGACACATTTCAGGGGCCATTCGACTATACCTTTGCCGACCTGTACGAAATCACTGCTGATCCGTGCCCTGTAGCGCTCACGTTCGACTATCACAGCCCGTATGAGCAGGTTCCTGGTCTGCTCAGACAGGATTTGCAACTACCATTGGGCTGGGCATCGGCTCTTGTGGATACAACGGGAACATTCTTTTATCCGCTTGAAAGGGAAGACCGCCTGATCCGGCTCATGCGCCAGGGGGGGCGCGTTACGGCTGCCAATATGTCCGACACGCCGGTGGATATTTCACTGACTTTTATCGCAGAATCACCCGATTCAAACCGTGTCATCGAAACGAAATGGAACAATGGACCGCAAAATGCTCAGTTCGTTATCGGGCCGGAACCCGTGCGCTGTACTGTTGAAAATCTTCATCTCGACAACGGCGAAAGAGGTGTTTTGAGTATCTGGTCGACAAAAAAGTCATTTCTGTATACTCTTGAAATAGGAGCGGAAAAAAATCCCAGGATTCCCACTATGGCAATACTTTCTGATTTCAGGGTGATAATGAAAAAGTAACACGTTTTTTAACTTTCACTACAGGAGAAAAAAGTGTCTCAAATCCATTATTCAAGCTGGGCTTCCGGTCTGAGGAAGTCCGATATATCTGAAATCCTTGAGGTAGGAAAAGAACCCGGAATACTGAGTCTGGCTCAGGGTACACCTTACCCTGAAGCATATCCGGCAGAAAAAGTCGCCGAGGTTATCAGTGACCTTGTCAGTAACAATCCTGAAATTATATTCCCGTACGGTCACCCCCAGGGGACTCTGCGAAGCCGTGAGGCAGTCGCTTACCGCATGAAAAAACGCGGCATTGAGGTCTCTTCCGAAAACATAGTAATGACAGCAGGTTCGCAAAACGCATGTGATATGGTTTTGCGGATGTTCGTCGAACCGGGTGATACCATGATCATCGAGGCTCCGACATTTCTCGGTGTGCTGGATTCCATCAGGAACTGGGGATTGAACCTTGTCGATGTACCCATAGATAATGACGGTATCAGAACCGATATATTGAGGGATACGCTTACCCGTCTCAAAAACGAGGGCGTGCACCCCAGGGCTATTTACCTCATGTCCAATCACCACAATCCGGCGGGCATCATGATTTCGACTGAACGGAAAAAGGAGCTTCCCCTTATCGCCGAGGAATTCGATTGCTTTATCCTGGAGGATGATGCCTACTGCGAGCTTCTTTATGACGATACCGACCAGACCCCTGTCAAGGGCTATGATGAAACCGGTAGTGTGATATACCTGGGAAGCTTTTCCAAGATTGTCTCACCGGGATTCCGTGTCGGCTGGGCGGCCGTTCCCGATGAGCTTGTCAGGACATGGAATATCTGCCGTCCCATGTTTGATGTCGGATCACCGGCATTAAACCAGGAGATTATCGCGGAACTGCACAGGGATAACTGGCTCGATGACCACATAAAAAATCTGATTAAAGGTTACCGGTCACGACGTGACACCATGCTTTCCGCCCTCGGTGAGCACATGCCGGAGGAGTGTTCGTGGACAGTGCCGCACGGCGGTTTTTATTCGTGGGTTACCACTCCTGAAGGTATCGACCATGAAAACCTGTTCAGAACCGCTGCAAGAAAAAAGGTAATGTATTTCATGGGCAAATTCTTTTACCTCGATTACAAACATCACAACCATTTCAGGCTTTGTTTCTCACGGTCGGATGAGGATGTGATTGTCGAGGCTGTAAGCCGCCTTGCCTCAGCACTCAGGGAAGAGATGGCAAATATTTGAAAAAGTTTCAATGAACTGCCACAGAGCAAGCTATGAAGTATCAAAATAATAACTCACCCCCT
>JBHPFF010000054.1:0-17899 GCA_042572165.1 Candidatus Latescibacterota bacterium
ATAAATTAAGTTTTTAGCAAACAATGACATGTTACAGCAAATGGTTGCGTAATAGGGTGCAGAATGCGGTAAAATAATCGCAACCACGCTCTGTTGCAATTACTTCAAATTATATCAAGTATGTTGGGAATAGTGTTGGGAATTAATCTTTAATTGATAAAAAAGGACTCACGCTCTAACGTAAGTCCTTATAAATATTTATGGTAGCTCATACGGGAATCGAACCCGTGTTTCCGGCGTGAGAGGCCAGCGTCCTGGGCCACTAGACGAATGAGCCGCCTGTATTATATCACAAAGCAATAGAAAACATAAAATATAAAATAATGTATGTAAAAACAAGTATTTTGAATCGTACAAACCATTCTTTGTGTTGTTCTCAGTATCATACATAAAAAAACGGGGGATTTGTTAATATCCCCCGTTCAATAGAAAATCAATTTATTACTGAATATCCTCAGCGTTACGAAAGACCCGTAATCCAATTCCGGCCACAGCGCCATCTTTATCTCCCGCATTCATGGGAATAGTAAGATGTCTTAAGCCGATTTTCATACTTTCCCCAAATTCATACCAGGCTCCGCCCTTCGCAAGATACCGGACTGGATCCATATCGTAATAAACGGGAATATTAGAGCCGCTTGGCGGGGTACCGGAAAACATATCCGTTAACAGTTCAGCAACATTACCGGTCATATTATATATGCCGTAACGGTTAGGTAAATATGATATAACGGGACTTGTTCCCCTTCCATTAAATATATCAAGAGGTGAAGTAAGATACTGGTCGGACATAGAGTTGCACAAACCTGCCGGAGCGCTGTCACCCCAGGGATATTTCTTTCCTGTAAGACCTCCGCGGGCAGCAATTTCCCATTCACCTTCAGTCGGCAGACGCCACCCGTTGGCATCATCATTAAATTCAAATGCTCTAATGTCTTTTAATTTTTCTGTAGGATTGCCTTTCTTGTCAAGATAGATATATACACGCTCTAAACCGTCCCTGTCGCTCATGACATTACAGACAGTAACTGCCTCTACATAAGTGATAAAGCATGCAGGATAATCAGCATAAGTACACTCGACAGGATTCAGGTTGCTGTATTCGAACATCTCGAAGTATAATCCTGATTGCTTTTTTGTGTCATACAGGGCTTTATTCTTCTTATCAATATTTTTCTTCCCATCTTTTTCACCCCAGGCAAGAACATATAGTTCAAGAAACTCCTTGATAGTCATCTCGGTTTTCGAAACATATAACCCATTTGTCAGAACAATCGTATTTTTCTTGAATACAGGCTCAGAGATTCGGTAGGTGCCGGCCTCAATGGTGGCGTAGTCAAGGTTGTTTTCAGTAACCGTCACCGTTGCGGTCGTTTCACCAATTACACCATTCGAATCGGTTGCTTTCATTGTTATGACATGGTCACCGATAACAAGGCCGCGGTGTTTAAAGGTCAATCCATTACCGAGTTCGCCCTGAGTGCTCGAATGCCAGGTTATGTCGTTGTCCCCTAAGTCACCTGCCGTTCCCTCCATGGTAAGAATGTCACCCTGCATGATCGTTGTAACGCCCGTGGGACTTGTCATAACCGGAACAGGAATCGCAGTAACACCTTTGGTGACAGAAACGGTTTCAGATTTTGTCGAATTTCCATTAACATCAACAGCAATGGCATACACTATGTTCACCGAACCGTCTGACAGGGGGTCCATATTCCATTTAACTATATAGGGATCGGAAGTGTCTGAACCAATCAGAGAGTTATTAACATATACCTTAACAATTGCTATCGAAGCATTATCAACAGCGTTAACCGAAACGTCAACAATACTAAATCTCGTTGTACCATCCCAGGGTGTAATAAGAGATACGGTCGGTTTTTCTTTATCCTTTGGCCCGGTAACCTCATCTTTTCCACATGATGCAACCGCTAATAATAAGGTTACGATAACTATTGAAACCATAGCCTTACGAATCATCGTTTCCCCTCCATAACGTATGAAATTAATTACTATTTCTAAAAACTCTTAAAAATATTTTTAAAAACATTAAAACCAAAAAAATAAAAAAATAAAAGCTATATAATTGATAAAAAAGATATTTACATGATAAATACATACTAAGACTTTATAGATTATAGCATATGGTGATAATTATGTCAAGTGTCATTTTTCATTTTTTCTTCATATTTTAAAAAAACTTATTAAACTTTGAAAATAATATAGTACAGATCAATTTTTTTATCTCTTACTCAAAGTGTATATATATTGAAAAATCTTATGGTTCGGTCGTTATTTCAGAATGTGTTAAAAAATCCCGGAAGAAATAATGATAATTCAGGAATATATGTAACAAGCATAAGAGCGGTGCACTCTTCGGCGATAAAAGTGAAAGCAGCCTTTGAAATTGCTCATATGCCGACATTCGATACTCCCGATGCAGCAACAAGATTAACTCCAACCGGAGGCGTAACCTGTCCGATTACAAGGTTTACAGTCATGATAATACTGTAATGAATTTGATCAACTCCGATAAAACGTATCACGGGGAAAAATACCGGCAAAAAAATATAATCCCAGTATATCATTTTGCAGCAAAGACGCTCATATAAAGCGGTTATTGAGGCCATCAGGCATAATTTAATGTTTTTTCCTTATCAATAAAGTATTACCACATACTGTATGATTTTGAATAGTATAACATTTTTCAGATAGAAACACACGCTCAATTAAAAATCAGTGTAAAATTAGTCCCGTAACATCAGAAATAACACAGGTTAGAATCAAATTGAAACATAATTTCATCCATTAATAGATCTTTTTCTATTATTTTATGACATATTATGACATATTATGTATATTGTATAAGTTCAGAGAGTGTTATAAGCCTTTTTGATGATGAGCAATGATCTGCTATTACAGGTGAGATGATGGGAAAAGTATCTTCACTTACAGTCGTTTTTATCAGAGCATCCAATTATGATGATGATGGATTTGTCGTACGATACTGGAAAGGTGTCTTTCCGTCAAATACACTTGCCTGCATGCGCAGTTTGACACTTGATTTTTCCGAACGTTGGAAAAGGGATAAGGGTATAGATATAAAGGTTGAAACATACGACGACCTGCTGGGAAAGGTGCCCGTTAAAAGACTTTCCAGAAAAAACCGGAGTTCTAATAAAGTAATTGCTGTACTTGTAGGTGTTCAATCAAACCAGTTTCCCCGCGCATCTGATATTGCCAAACAATTAACAGAAGCGGGAATAAAAACCCTGATCGGCGGATTTCATGTCAGCGGTGTGCTATCCATGTTCGATGAACCTACCCCGGAAATCCGTGAACTTATAGATATTGGTGTTACAGCCGTACATGGTGAAGCGGAAAATGTATGGGAATCCATACTGTATGATGTGGTAATAGGAAAAGAGAAACCTCTCTACCGATTGACTGGATTCCCGGATATCTCCGAGGCTCCTGTTCCCCAAACAGATTCACATGACATGAAAAAATTTGCTCTTCACGATATGGGAACCATTGACTGCTCGAGAGGATGCCCGTTTGATTGTTCTTTCTGTACCATAATAAATATCCAGGGGCATAAGATGCGTTTTCGAAGTGTGGAAAGTGTTATAAAAACTATTCGAAAAAATTATCACCAGGGAATAAGACAGTACTTTTTCACCGATGATAACTTTGCACGTAATCCCGCCTGGGAGGCTATTTTCGATGGTTTGATACGATTGAGAGAAGATGAGGGAATGAAAATCAGTTTTATCATACAAGTGGACATGTCCTGTGATAGGATCAACAATTTTATTGAAAAAGCAGCACGTGCAGGATGTTCACAAGTATTCATCGGAATGGAAAGCATCAATCCAAAAAACCTCGAAGCTGCCGGAAAAAAACAGAACAAAGTTGAAAATTACCCCTCATTTGTCGAATCATGGCACAGGGTGGGTGTCGTAACACATGCTGGCTACATCATCGGTTTGCCTCATGACACTCCTGAATCTATTAAGAGGGATATAGAAAAATTAAAAAATGAAATCAAGGTGGATCAGGCATCATTCTTTATCTTTACTCCACTGCCCGGCTCCAGAGACCATTATAACCTTGTTCAATCCGGGGCATATATGGATCCTGACCTGAATAAATATGATTCCTTCCACACAGTGACCGAGCATCCGCGTATGAGCGCGGAAGAATTGTTCAAGGCATACCAGGATGCATGGGATTCTTTCTATGAATTTGATAACTCGAAAAAAATTCTCATGAAGTCACGAAGTAAAACTCACTGGAAAAACAATATCTTTAACATAATGTGGTATAAAAACAGTCTCCTCGAACCCCGTCATCCCATGGTAACCGGATTTATCAGAAGAAAAAACCGTCTGGACATTCGACCGGGTACCCGGATAATGAAATTATGGAAGTTTTACCCGATGAGAGCCCGTGAACTTATTACCGGATTTATGAAACGAATCAACTTGGTTTTCGAGCTTCACGAACTCTGGCTTCTCACCCGAAAAGCGGACGATCCCAAATTTAAACTTGTCGCCGATTTTACTACAGCTTTATACGATACCAAACACCGTATTTCATCCATTGACATAAACAGTTCTTATACTAAATGGAGCGAGGAACTTAATATGGTTTTGGCATCACTTAAAAAGAAAATCACAAGCTGCTACAATCCAAAACTTCTCAAGGGAAAAACGAAACGTCGTTTCAATAACCTCATAGATGAAATGAATGCTTATCTGGATAAATTCAACCTCAGCGACTACAACGTTAGCGGACTTACAATACTTACACATTATCTGAACACGAAAATAAATCTTGTAGAAGAATACACCTTTAAAAATGTAGCAAAGCGCCGTAAAATCAAGCAGTTTTGGTTCCTCACCTGTGAACGTATTAAACAGGGCAAGATTATTAAATTTTCAATCTCCATTCCAAAAATTTTAATAAATGCATTAAGAGATTTCCCGATGAGCATAAAGTTTGTTTTCAGGCTTATTTACAGAAATTTCTAAACAAGTTATAAAAGCGAAGGGACTAACCATGAAACGGTTATTTGTGCTGTTACTTATGAGCATCATTTTGATTCCGCCCCAGGTCCTTGCTCAGGATACCACATCCCAGAAAATGACCATACAGGCGGGGTACGGTACTGTTACCATGGGCGGTGTCCAGTGGCAGAGATTTTCATTCAGGCCCGACATTCCGGTTGGAAACTTCGGTATCGGTCTTGATATCGAGCTGTTCATCGACGACAAAGGGAAAATATCAAAAGAAGGATGGGATTTTTCCAACAAAAACCAGGCATGGGATACCATAATACGAAAAATTTATTATTTAAGGTATAATAGACCCCTCGACAGGTTCTATGCTCGGGCTGGATCGCTCGATGATGTTACTCTCGGATACGGCCTTGTCATGGACGGCTACCGCAACACGCTCAACTATCCCGCAGATAAAAAGCTCGGCGTTGATATAGCTCTCAGGGATATTGGTTCTTTCGGTATTGATATTCACGCTATGATAAATTCAGTTGGTGATTTTAAGAATAAAGGGGCTGTTATGGGTGTGAGAGTTGCAGCCAGGCCATTCAAACCCACCGGTACCTATCTTGTTGATAAATTGACATTCGGTGTTACGTTCGCACGTGATATCAACCAGTTCGCCGGGCTGAAAGATTCTGATGATGACGGCTATCCGGATTTCCAGGATGGTTTCCTTGATGACGGGGAAAAGTGGGAAGATTCCGATGGTGACGGTTTTGAGGACGGCATTGATATAGATATTGACGGAGATAATATTCTTGATACAGCAGATCCTGATATAAAAAGAACTGATTACATTAACATCGAAGAGAAACGCAACGGAGTTTCCGTATTCGGACTCGATATCGGTGTGCCTCTTATTGACAGTGCGGTCCGTCTTGATCTCTACGGTCAATATTCTCAGATACATACCGGGGATGAGAATCTTGACGGCGGATGGGGGATCGGAGCACCTGGTCTTCGGCTTCTGGTAAACAGGCTCAAAGCACAAATCGAATACCGTCATTTCGATGGCCGTTTCCGCCCGAACTATTTCGACCACCTTTACGAGCACGAGCGAGTTACCCTTGTTGGGAATTCCATTCGGACAAAAGAGATGAATCTTCCCGATGAAAAGCTTGACGGCGTCTTTGCCGGCATCGGATACAACTTCTTCGATATGGTAAGTGCCAGTGTCCGGTATCAGAATATGACAGGAGACAGGACATACCAGGATTTGATCGGGAAGATAGCCATACACGACCGCATACTTCAGAATGTACCGAAAATTGCCCTAGCCGAGGGGTACTTCTATAACACCTACGTTGATTCCGACCGGTATGAACTGTTTGATTTTACCGAAAACACCCTGTATGGCACCCGAATTGGATTTGAATTGACACCTTCCTTGCTGATTGTATGGGATACGCGGTATACATTCACCCCGGATGGTAAAGGGGGCCTTGTCAAAAACAGGTTCGTGAGCATCGAAACGGTAATGACGGTTAAATAGACATGAGAGCCGGCGCGGCTGCCACCGAAATCGCAAATTCACTCATAGACTTCCTGTTTCCTCCTGCATGCCTGTTATGCGGGGGCACATTTTCCGAAAGCAAGTTCGTATGCACGGATTGCAGGGAGGCTGTTATCTTGTGCTCATACCCTTACAACCCTGCTCCCGGGATTTTAAATAATGTTGATTATGTTTCCATTCTCCTTCCCTATGACTCCCGATGCCGGGCGCTCATTCATTCGTTGAAATATCACGGCATGCCCTCAGTTGGATTATTCCTTGGTGATCTAATGGGAAGAAAAGCAACACGTCATTTATCACTTCCGGAAGACACGCTTATCATCCCGGTGCCCCTTCACCCCGCACGTTTGAAAGAACGGGGCTACAACCAGAGCGAACGCCTTGCCCGGGGATTCGCTTCATTTTCCGGACATGAGATTGGTGAGGATATACTCGCCCGCACGAGGGAAACGGGTACTCAGACCGCACTTGACGCCGAACATCGCGCCCGCAATGTTCAGGGAGCGTTCAGGTACTCTGGAAGCCAATCTCTGATGAGCCGTCCCGTGATCATCATAGATGATGTCATGACAACGGGCTCAACCATTTCCGAGTGTGCGCGTGCGCTAAAAGAGGGTGGTGCCGATAAAGTAACCGTATGTGTTGCAGCAACACCGGATATTGGAGATGATTGATCCCATTTTTGTAAAAAATTCTGAAATAGTACGATAAAAAAGCCGGCGGTTAATCCGGCTTTATCTATCTATATTTATTTTATTTTGGTTGTTTTATTGTAAGGGTAAGGACAGCTCCGAAGAGGCACACTATACCGGCAGGTTTGAATGCCATAAGGAATGTACCGGTATTGACACGAACAAAACCGCCAATAACGTATGCAGTAAATACAAACGGGTAATTTGAACCGACATTCTTTGTTCCAAAAGCATCACCGTTGCTGTAGAGAACAGTGCGAAATTACCACCGAAATTAAACCCGATAGCCGATGCATATATCCCAAGCATCAAGGGTGTCGTACCCATCTTGAAAAATGCAAGCATAAGAAATCCCTGGAAAAAGGACATGAGAAAGGCTGTTCCGGCGACTGCACCGGCTGCAATAGAAAGAGGTTTCGGAGCAACTGTTTTCATTTTAATACCTACCAAAGATCATCACAAGTGCAAAAGTGAACAGTCCGGTAGAAAAAATTGCCTGTGTCTGGGGAGTTGAAAAATTATAAGGGGTTTCTTTAATAGCTGCGGTAAAGACAGACCATGCATAAATCGCACCGAGGGCAAGCTGAATGAGAATGACACTGATTACGACAAACCATCTATTAAGCGGTCTCTCTTCTGTCATGTTTCCTTGTTTTATTGGATTATGTTGATATTAAACATGCGGCCACATTACTGTGACCGCATGTAGGAATAAGTTAATGTGATTGTTTTTGATTATACAGCAATCTAACCACGGATTACTGTATTCTTTCTTCGATGAGAGAGGTAACAACGTTCGGGTCAAGCAGAGTCGAAATATCGCCAAGATCACCTGTATCATTGGCAGCAATCTTTTTGAGGATACGGCGCATTATCTTACCTGACCGGGTCTTTGGCAGAGAATCGGCAAACTGAATTTTGTCAGGTGTTGCAATTGGACCGATCTCCTTGCGGATATGCTTGACAAATTCCGTCTTAAGCTCGTCGGTTTTCTCAACACCTTGGTTCAAAGTGACGAACACATACAGCGCCTGACCTTTGATCTCATGGGGAAAACCGACGACTGCCGCCTCTGCTACAGCAGTATGACTTACCAGTGCGCTCTCAACTTCAGCGGTACCGATACGGTGACCTGAGATATTGATAACATCGTCTATACGACCCATCAACCAGTAATCGCTTTCATCATCGATACGTGCACCGTCGCCGGTGAAATATTTGCCTTTGTACTGAATCCAGTAGGTATCAATAAACCGTTGATGGTCGCCGTAGAGAGTACGCATTATCCCCGGCCACGGGCGTTTTATGACAAGGTACCCGCCCTCGTTGACATTACACTCTGTGCCGTCCTCGCGGAATACAGCAGGCTCGACACCAAAGAACGGACGTGAAGCCGAGCCAGGTTTCGTCGGCATACAGCCGGGAAGCGGAGTAATAAGTATACCGCCGGTCTCAGTCTGCCACCAGGTATCGACAATGGGACAACGACTGCCGCCGACTGTATTATAGTACCACATCCAGGCCTCGGGATTGATCGGCTCGCCAACTGTACCCAAGAGCCTGATTTTGGAAAGGTCATGCTTTTTTACCCACTCATTACCCTTGCTCGCAATGGCACGAATTGCTGTCGGCGCAGTGTAGAATAATGTAACGCCGTATTTGTTACAAATTTCCCAGAAACGTCCGGGATCAGGATACGTAGGCACACCCTCAAACATCAGCGATGTCGCATGGTTTGCAAGAGGACCGTAAACGATGTAAGAATGACCGGTTACCCAGCCGATATCTGCTGTACACCAGTAAATATCGTCCTCATGATAATCAAAGATATATTTATGTGTAAGGCTCGTAAACATCAGATAGCCGGCGGTCGTATGGAGCACACCCTTCGGTTTTCCGGTCGAACCCGATGTATAGAGAATAAACAGTGGATCCTCGGAGTCCATCTGTTCCGGTTCACACGAATCCGAAGCCTCAGACATAAGGTCATGCCACCATAGGTCACGTCCCGGTTCCATGTATGTTTCGACATCTCTGCGCTGAGAACAGATAACATTCTGGATGGAAGGACATGCATTGTCTTTCAGAGCTTCATTTGCGTTAACCTTAAGCGGAATAACTTTTGAGCCGCGCAGGGAAACATTTGATGTAATCAAAATCTTGCATTCCGAATCCTGTATCCTCCCCTGGAGAGCTTCCGCAGAAAAACCGCCGAACACGATTGAATGAATAGCGCCAATCCTGGTACAGGCAAGCATTGCGACAGCCAGTTCAGGGATCATAGGCATATAAATACAGACTCTGTCACCTTTTTGAACACCAAGTTTTTTCAATACATTGGCGAATCTGGAAACTTCTGTGAGAAGCTCAGAATACGAGATATGCCTGTCTTCATTTGGATCATCTCCAACCCAGAGAAGAGCGGTTTTATCACCTTTCCCTGCTTTGACATGCCTGTCAAGGCAATTATAAGAGACGTTTATTTTACCGCCCTCAAACCACTTGATATCAATTTTATCCGGATCAAATGAGTGAATTTTGTCCCATTTTTTGAACCAGTCGAGAGATTCGGCCTGTTCACTCCAGAATCCATCCGGGTCCTCGAGGGATTGTTTATACATCTTTTCGTACTGTTCCATGGATGAGATATGGGCTTTTGCCCTGAAAGAGTCCGGAACAGAAAATTTCCTTTGCTCCTGCATAAGGGTGGTGATGTTTTTTTTTGGTTGTTCTGCCATGTAAATCTCCTATAGGATATAATGTTTAGAATACATGATAAATAATCAAAATAATTTAACCTTTTTATAGAAATAAATATTTAAATAGGGGAGTGCAAAATAATAAGGATTTCATGTAATGGTAACATAATATTTGAGGTAATGGATTTACATGTATAAAGTGAAATAAATTGATATGTTTTAAAATTGTTTTCGCAGCTTTTATGGTGCCCGAGACCGGATTTGAACCGGTACAGCCGTTGGCCACTACCCCCTCAAGATAGCGTGTCTACCAATTCCACCACTCGGGCACTCGAACATCCAAAGCCCGATAAACTTTCTTTTACGCAAACTTTATTCTTTATTATCCGTTTATTGAGAAGCCTCACCTTCGACATTACCCGGGGAATTCCCTGAATCCTGTTCACCTTCGGCAGGTATCGGAGACAGGGGCATTTCATCTGTTACAGCCGGTTCAGACCCAATCCTGCCGGATTCCATGACTGAACGCCTCAGAACACTTTCCGGTGTTCCGCCGGAACGGATAAACGACAGTGAAATCGAGGTAATCATAAAGAGAATAGCCAGAAAAGTTGTAGCCTTCACAAGAAATGGTGCTGCACCGCGTCCACCGAATATACCACCGGTGATACCCGAACCTCCGAACGTTCCGGCAAGTCCACCGCCTTTGCTTGACTGCAAAAGCACTGCAATAATAAGCGAAACACTGGCAATAACATGGATAAAAATTAAGATTCCATATATCATAAAGTATTCCCGATATTTAAAATTTTACGGTTTTCATCCAAGAGAAGCTCTGACAATTTCAGCAAACGATCCGGCATCGAGGGCAGCGCCTCCGATCAATCCGCCTTCAATATCAGGCTCAATAAAGAGCTCACGGGCATTTGACGGCTTCATGCTTCCCCCGTACTGAATACAGGTATTATCTCCTGCCTCGTCCCCAAAAAGACCGTTTATGAGCTTTCGTATAAAAGCATGGACTTCCTGAGCCTGCCGGGCAGTTGCAGTAAGACCGGTACCGATAGCCCACACTGGCTCATACGCTATCACCGTACCGATAAACTGATCAGAAGTCAGCCCTTGAAACGCACCGTTAATCTGATTTTCGATGATCTGTTCGGTCACACCCTGTTCACGCTCGGATTTGGTTTCACCAACACAAACGATGGGGATTAAACCGGCAGAAAGAGCAGCCTTTACCCTACGAGCAACTGTCTCATCAGTTTCGTGAAAATATATGCGTCTCTCAGAATGTCCTAATATAACGTACTTACAGCCAAGAGTCAAGAGCATATTTGCCGAAATTTCGCCAGTAAATGCACCTTTTTCTTCCCAGTGCATATTCTGTGCGCCGAGTGAAACAGCTGTTCCGTTAATGACACTCTGAACAGTATTAAGCGATGTATACGGTGGACAGAGAACAACCTCGACATCAGTCATCGTACCGAGCTGTTCCACAACACCGCGGGCAAGTTCACCTGCCTCCGCATGGTTCATGTTCATTTTCCAGTTTCCGGCAACGATATACTTCCGCATTGTTTCATCCTTTCCTAACGGTCGAGTGCCGCAACACCCGGTAATACCTTCCCTTCAAGAAGCTCCAGCGATGCGCCGCCACCCGTGGAAATGTGGCTCATCCTGTCTTCCATGCCGAACCTGGCAATTGCGGCAGCAGAATCACCGCCACCGATTATGGTAATGGTTCCCTCACTGGTAGCTTCTGCCATGGCTTGGGCAACTGCCCTTGTTCCTTCGGCGAACGTATCCATTTCAAAAACACCCATCGGGCCGTTCCATACGACTGTACCGGCTTTTTTGATCTTAGACGCATACAGATCGCTTGTCTTCGGACCGATATCCAGGCTTTCCCAGCCGGCGGGAATGGAATCCCAGTCGACACACCGTGTCCGGGCATCGTTGGCAAATCTGTCAGCCAGCACACAGTCAACGGGCAACAGCAGTTCACAGTTAGAAGACTCAGCTTTCCTCATGATCTCGGCGGCAAGATCTATCTTGTTCGTTTCCACCACGGAATTGCCGGTCTCAAGCCCCATCGCCTTGAAAAAGGTGTATGTCATACCACCTCCGATAAGGAGTACATCCGCCTTGTCAAGAAGGGTTGTCAGTACGTCAATCTTACCGGAAATCTTAATACCTCCGATAATTGCCACAAAAGGGCGTTTGGGATTCTTGACAGCACTGTCCAGAAATTCGATTTCCTTTTTCAGCAGGTATCCGCACGCCACTGCATTCATGCAACGGGTGATTCCTTCGGTTGATGCATGGGCGCGGTGAGCAGTTCCGAACGCATCGTTAACATAAGTATCAGCAAGAGATGCAAGTTTTTTGGAAAAATCAGGATCGTTGTCAGTCTCTTCCCTGTGGAAACGAAGGTTTTCGAGAAGAACCACATCGCCATCTTTCATGGCAGTTACTATGTTTTCAACTTTCGGTCCGATACAGTCGGGCGCGAGCTTTGCAGTGGTGGATAGATGCCTCGAAAGACTCTCTGCAACGGGCGCCAGACTCATTTCGGGAACACGGTTCCCTTTAGGTCTTCCGAGATGGCTCATGAGTATAAGTTTTGCACCCTGTCCGAGGATGTATCGAATCGTGGGAAGTGAGGCAATAATGCGCTTCTCATCCGTGATATTTTGATTCTCATCAAGAGGGACGTTGAAATCACATCTGACAATAACCCGCTTGCCCTTCAGGTCAATGTCTTCCACGGTTTTTATCGCCATAACAAAATCCTTATAATTAAGTAAATCCTACGAACCTGCCGCCACGAAGCGGAGCGTAGGGCCGGGAACCGCATAAGAAGTTCGCGGGGACTGTTGTCGTTTCAGCAGGAGGTAAATTTATCATGCCATTTTCTTAAAGAGGTCGATACACCTGCATGAATAACCCCACTCGTTGTCATACCATGAGAATATCTTGATCAACGTGCCGTTGGCAGAAGTCATGAGACCGTCAATGGTCGCCGAAGCGGGATCACCTATAATATCACTTGAAACAATGGGATCCTCGGTATATGCGAGAATACCTTTCATTGGACCATCGGCGGCAGCTTTTAAAGCCGCATTTATCTCATCAGCGGTAACTTCTTTTTCCAGTATGGCGACAAGATCGGTCACAGAAGCATCAGGTGTGGGCACACGTACCGCAACACCGTCGAGTTTTCCGTTCAACTCAGGTAAAACCTTGCCGACTGCGCGTGCGGCACCTGTGGTGGTCGGAATGATATTAATGGCGGCGCCACGGGCTCTGCGGAGGTCTTTATGCACCTGATCGAGAATTCTCTGGTCGTTGGTATAGGAATGGATTGTGGTCATGAATCCCTTAACGACACCGAATTTTTCATGAAGCACTTTTACCGGAGGAGCAAGAGAATTGGTTGTGCAGGACGCATTGGAGATCATAGTATCATCAGGTGACAGGATTTCGTCATTGACTCCCATGACCACGATTTTAATTTTAGATTCGCCTTTAACTTTGGGCGGAACCGAGAGAAGCACTTTTTTCGCACCGGCGTCGATATGTTTCTGGAGCGCTTCATCTGTGGCGAAAAACCCGGTGGACTCAAGGACCAAATCCGCACCCAGTTTTCCCCACGGCAGGTTTGCCGGATCCCTTTCTTTTGTGACAGTGATTTTTCTACCGTTGACAATAATTCCATCGTGGGCAGCCTCGACAGTACCGTCAAATTTGCCCTGGGTTGAATCATATTTGAGCATATGTGCCAGTGTGCTGGTATCCATGAGATCGTTGATACCTGTCACATCGAAAGCACCGTCCTCCAAAGCAGCCCTGAACACCAGTTTCCCGATTCTGCCGAAACCGTTAATCCCGATTCTGATTGCCATATTAAACCTCTTTCTTTGTTGGTTAGTTGTTAGTTGTTAGTTGTTAGTTGTCCGTTGTCAGTTGTCCGTTGTATTTTTAGATAATTATCAGACCGAATTTCACTTTCTAAGAATAGATAAAGTGAAGAAGACCCCCCTTTAATTCCCCCCTGCTAGGGGGGATGCCGAAGGCAGGGGAGTCATCCCCTCTCTGCTTGTATAGAATAACCAGGGGGTGAGTTAAAAATAAATGATTTTTAAAACACATTTTTATTTGGTTTATTAATAATATATTACTACTGACTACTGACTACTAACTATAATCGAAGAGCCGCGCAGCGCATTATATCATGTCAGACACGGAGCGTAGCGGAGAGCCGGGAACCGCTAATCTCAAAAATTGTAAAACTCAATCATTTCATCGAGTGATTTGGGCATGATATCACCGGCATGACCGGCAGTTCCGAGTTCCCGCATTTTCTGAATTACAAGCTTTGTGAGAGCCTCACGGGCGGGTTTGAGATAGTCGCGAGGGTCAAACTTTTCCGGAGTTTCAGCAAACACTTTTCGTATCGCTCCGGTGATCGCAATCCTGCCGTCGGTATCGATGTTAACCTTGCGGACACCGAAAGGAATGACCGACTGGATGGCGCTCATGGGAACGCCCCTTGCATTCGGCATATTACCGCCGTACCTGTTCACGATTTCCACAAGATCCTGTGGGACACTGGAAGAACCATGCATGACAAGTGCGGTATCAGGGATACGTTTATGTATTTCCTGTACAATATCGAGTGCCAGTTTGGGCTCGGATTTGAACTTGTAAGCACCATGAGACGTCCCGATCGCAACCGCCAGCGCATCCACTTTTGTCTTTTCAACAAAATCCACCGCCTGGTCAGGGTCGGTAAGTTGAACTTTGCCGGAACCGACTCCATCCTCAATTCCGCCAAGAGTTCCCAGTTCAGCCTCTACAGTTACGCCCCGGGGACGCGCATATTCAATAACACTAAGCGTAACCTCGAGATTCTCCTCATAAGAAGTGGGCGTTTTGCTGTCCTCTTTAAGGGAACCGTCGATCATGACTGAGGTGAAACCGAGTTCAATCGCCTTTCTGCAGGTTTCAAGGCTGTTGCCGTGATCGAGATGCATAGCGATCGGAATATTCGGATTTTCTTCTGCAGCAGCGAGCATGAGGTGACGTAAATAAATGAAATTAGAGTATTTGAGCGCACCTCGAGAGGCCTGAATAATAGCCGGCGACTGTGTCTCTTGTGCCGCAGCCATGATAGCTTGTATCTGCTCCATATTATTCACATTAAATGCACCCAGCGCATATTTGCCTTTTGACGCTTCGTCGAGGAGTTGACGCATTGGAACTAATGCCATTTTTTACCTCCATTATTTCTATTTATCAGCTGAAGAAGAGCCGTGCTGTTTCATATTTGTAAGACTCAACGGTTTTCAATGAGCCGACAGCTTTCTCGAGTGAAACCTCTTTCATTTCACCACCCTTGAGAGCTGCCATCATACCGAATTTGCCTTCACATATCATCTCAACAACATGAACGCCCAGCCGGGTTCCCAGAACTCTGTCGAAAGCGGATGGTGTTCCGCCACGCTGGAGATGCCCGAGTACAATTGAACGTGTTTCATATCCGGTTTCACGCTCGATGGCGGTAGCAAGGGCATCAGCAATTCCCTTTCCGGTGCCGAGCCGCACATGTCCGAAATCATCAAGGAGGGAGGAATGGGCAACATCCCTCATGACTTCAGTGATAACAGCTCCCTCTGATACCGCAATCAACGCCCAGCGCTTGCCGGATTCGTAACGTCTCCTGACCATATCACATATCTCGCTGAAAGGAACCTCAACCTCAGGAATCAGAATCATGTGCGCACCACCAGCCATACCGCCCTGAAGAGCCATCCATCCTGATTGACGCCCCATGATCTCAACGACCATGATACGATTGTGACTTTCGGTGGTAGTCCTCAGCATATCGAGAAATTCGGCGACACGGTTTATTGCAGTATCGAATCCGAAGGTATAATCGGTCGCGTTTACATCGTTATCTATAGTCTTGGGTACACCAACGACATTGCTGCCGGTTTTGTGAAGTTTCAACGCCACACCTAACGTATCCTCGCCGCCGGCAGTTACAAGCGCATCAATACCGGTTTCCCCCAGGTTTTTACTGGCAATCTCAAATCCGTTTTTCACTTTAGCAATATTTGTCCTTGAAGAATAAAGAATAGTGCCGCCCAATAAATGGATATCCTCGACATCCTCCAGTGTAAGTTGACGATAATTCTTATTAAGAAGACCAAGCAACCCTTCCTTAAATCCGATTATTTCGTAACCTTCCTTGATGCCTTTCACAGTCACCGCTCTGATAACCGCATTCAAACCGGGGGCATCTCCACCACCGGTAAGAATTCCTATACGTTTTGCCGGCATATTTCACCCCTATTGTGTAATTAGAAACATTGATTTTTTATATGTGGGCGAACGTAAGACTTACAAAAATATAAAATATGAAAAGATAATTTAAATGTCAAGAAATGGTGAAACTTTGCATCCTAATTTTCCATCTATTAAGATTGAAGAGATGTTATGATAAAGAATAAACGGTTGCGTCTTTTAATTTATTTTAGAAATGAAGGTTAGGATAAATCGGAGGAATAATGGTCTTTGGAAGGAATAATTATGATTCCGGGCAGTTATGCATGCGATTGCCTGACTGGGTTTATTTTTGCTGAGAGGGGTGTTCTTGTTGTGTTAAGGCATAAATAACCATATTCACTCCCATTTTCAACTGGAGAGTATTTCCGGTGTCATCGTTCCATTTCCCGACATATCCCATATTTGAATAGACAGCGGCGAGGCGGTTATTATACATGATTCCATCGAGATGTCCGGGAATCTGCTTTTGAAGGAATATTCCCTCCGGAGCTCCTTCGGGGAAATCAAAAAAACAGTGAAAGAGATGGTGATTGTCCGAAATGGTTCTGAATACCGCCTGCTCGCCGAGAACATCGCGTATCATCTGTTTGAACGATTTTCCAGCAGGACTCGCAGTGTTCGATGGCCGTGCGTTATCGAAAACCATGAATCCCCCTTTTTCAAAATATTCCCTGACATTTTCACGCTCGATGGGAGTGAGGATAAAACTGCCGTCGGTCGTAATGAAAACAAAAGGCATTTCGAGTAGGCGTTTTGAGTCGAGTTTGAGAGGATTGTCAAGGTTTGTATAGACCTCTGTCCAGCGGTTCATAGCATCTTTGAGATGTATGAGAGCACGTGGATACTGCCGGGGAAGTTTGAGCTGTTGACCCCACACCGTTGCGATATAAACATAACCATTAATGCTCTGCTTGTCTTTTGGATCAGTGACTACCACTGCCTTGGGTGGTTTTGCTTCCCTTTGTGCAGTTACCGGTACTATATGAATAATCAGTGATAAAACTATTGGTAGTGATGCTTTAAGTTTCCATAATAATGCTTTTTTCACATGTCATACCAGGACTGAAGTGTTAACTTGTACCCCCTTGTTTTGTTATCGGGAAGCAATACCGCCGGGTTGTGTAAGGGCAAACACAATCAGATTTACTCCCATTTTCAGTTGCGGATTATTGTTAACCATATCATTCCATTTCACTATATAACCCTTGTCTGAATAAACTGCTGCCAGACGGCCTTTATACCAGACACCTTCAAGGTAATGAACCGGTTTCCGCATGACGTTTCTTGTACTGATTCGCATTTCAGCACCCAACGGCGGACCGTCGTCAAACTGGAAAAAGCAGTGGTAGATCGGATGATCATTCGGTATAGGGTTGAACCGGGCTTGTGAGCCCAGGGTATCCCGAAGCAACTTTTTAAGGGAAGCGCCTGCCTGGCTGTTTTCTATATAGGGGATGGCGTTATCAAGAACCATAAACCCGCCGCTGTCGAAATATTTTTTTAAGTTTGTTTTTTCAGTATCCGATATCTCAAACGATTCATCGGCGGCTATATATATAAAAGGCATTCTAAGGA
>JBHPFF010000055.1:0-17759 GCA_042572165.1 Candidatus Latescibacterota bacterium
CGGTTTCGGAGGAGCCCTTGAAAAGGAATGGTCTCATTCGCAGGGTGTAAAAACCGGCAACATGATATTTATAGCCGGGCAGCAGCCGTACGATACAAATCTGGACGAAAATGGGATGCCCCTGACAGACCTTGAAACAGGAAAAAACTTTAAAGAGCAGCTACAGACAGTGCTCGGAAATATTAAAAAGGTACTGGCGAATTACGGTGCAACCATGGATGACGTTGTATTTCTGCAGGGTTTTGTTGACGCTGAAGCCAGTGGTAATAAAGCCAGTTTCGAGGGAGCTGCCGAGATCATTCAGGAATTTTTTCCAAAAGGCCTCCAGGCAATGACCTTTATTATGGTAGATGACCTTTACGGTCCAGAGCAGCTTATTGAAGCGAACGCTATCGCTGTGGTGCACGAGTAAAGGAGGAGTGCACGTTGAAGTGACATGCGGATTTTGGAACAGAACAGGGGGTGACAAGCCGGTCTTTTTTATCGGCAGGGTTGCGTGTACTCAAGGTATCCGGAAATATTTTACATTTTCTTTTAAATCAGTCGAGGAACCGGCTGATACTGAGATATAGGCCAACGACAATGAAACCGTATGCACATTTAATTCAAGGTGTAGCTAGTTCTCTCGTTTTATACCCATTAGCGGGGAATGATGCATTGATTTTTGGAGCTTCAGTTATTGTAATAGATTTGGACCATTTCATCGAGTATTATAATGATACGGGAAGGATAAGCGTTAGAGGACTGTTAACATACCATGATATTTTGGTGAACAACCTTGAAAATTATCTTGGGCTTAATGTATTTCATACGTTGGAGTGTTACCTGGTTCTTTTCCTTGCAAGTTTGTATTTTCCTCCTCTCAAGTTGATTTTAGCCGGATTTTTGTTTCACCATTTGTTCGATGAAATAGAATTAATATCAAGGAAGAGACCCTTTGTCAGGGCATTTTCAATACTGGAATATTTTATCAGAAAGAAAGTGAAAAAGTATTATACTTCAATCCATGAAATTTTAGAAAACACAAATCATCAGAGTATTGATCATGAAACGCTGAGGAAATATATAATTTGATTTTTTCACTGCTGAATAATTACTAATCGGTTTTAAAAAAACAAATATTTTTTTAATTGTAAAATAACCAAAAACAGAAAGATGCACACATCTGCAGTATAATGTGTAATTATTTACTTGACATACTAACCATAGTTAGTTATATTATACCCGTGAGAAACAGAAACCGGAACATCTATTAGAGGAATATATTTTAGTATAGTATTTTTTTATACTCAATATGCTAACGTTGGTTATTAATTATAATATAATTACTAACATTAGTTATGGGCAAGGACCGCCCAGCCTTCCGGAAAAACCTTTATGATACTATTATGCCGGGAACGGGCGGTTCCTATTCCCATAAATTACCAGGAAGGGGAACATGAAAGTGTGGGGTTCAATGCTGATATCAAACAGGCACAGAAAGACTGCATCTTCTTTGGGAACAGGTATTTCTCTCATCTTATCACACTAGAATGCTCGCCGTTCCATAAAAAACTTATCGAGATCGTCGAAAATCCCAAAAACGACCGTATCTCGATTCTTGCACCACGTGGACACGCCAAGTCAACATGGCTCAGCATTATCTATCCTATCTGGAAGATTGTCAACAACCGCGAAATTAAAATAATCATCGTATCAGATACAGGGGACCAGGCAGAGATGTTCTTGCGAGCAATAAAAGATGAACTGGAAGCTAACGTAAGTTTGCTAAATGATTTTGGAAAATTTTATCGTAAGCCAACAAACGGCAGTCCAAATGTATGGAAAGCATGTGATATCACTGTCCTGAGGAACTCGCGTTCAAAGGAACCGACAATAATATGCGGGGGTACCGGAAAACGTATAGTGGGAAGGAGAGCCGACCTAATTATTGTCGACGATCCCCTGAACGATGATAACACAGACAGCGAACGCCAGCGGAGGAAAACACTTCGGTGGTTCAGAAAAACACTAACTCCCATTCTGAACCCTGAAACGGGGAAGATAATCGTTATTGGAACACGCAAACATCCTGATGATCTCCATACGGAACTGGGAAGAAATCCGAGATATAAACAGTTTGTGTTCAGAGCGTTAGAGGGTGACAAAACTCTCTGGCCTGAACGCTGGCCTATCAAACGGCTTCTCAGGGAAAAAGAGGAGATAGGGACGATAGTGTTTGCCCAGGAATACCAGAACGAACCAATTAACGAGGAAACATCACATTTTAGCAGAGAATGGATAGAAAAATGCTACGACTACAGTTCTCAGTTTCAGGATCATTACAATGGAGACCTGCCGGTTTTCATCGGTTGGGACCTTGCGCTGGTAACCGACCGGTTTAAGGCGGAGGAGCGTAACACTGATTTTACGGTAGGCATAACCATAGCACTGGGGGAAGACGGCACCCGTCATGTCATCGATATTTTCCGGGAGAGGGGTCTTACGCCGGCCCAGGTGCTGGATGTCATCAAATGGCGTGCCAAAAAGTTCAATCCCACTCTGATCTCCATAGAAAACAACCTATTTCAAAGCCTCTACGAGCAACAGCTTATCTCGGAAACCGATCTGCCGGTCGTAGGACACACCACAGGCCGTGAAAAGATGGATGTATTCAAAGGAGTACCGTCACTCTCAGTGCTTTTTGAAAAAAGAAAATATCGTCTGCCCAGGGGAGATGAACGTTCAGCACGGCTTATCGACAGCCTGACAAACGAGCTGGTGGGACTGGGTATCGAAACTCATGATGATATGGTTATGGCGCTCTGGATAGCGGAATGCGGGATACGGAAAAGGCGTGAATATGAAGCCCGGCTGGAAATTTTTGATGATCCGACATGTTAAATTCAAAGTTCAATATTCCAAAATAATATAGGTTTGTAACCTCTTCCTGAAATCTGAAATCTTGAATATTTAATTTTTAACCTGAAATAAGTAGTGTTCTGTATACACGTTAAAGAAAGGACACAGAATGGGTTTTTTATCTGACAGACTGTTCGGTAAGCATACGAACAGCATCAGCAGTCTCGAATTGAGGAATGGATGGCCTGAGTCCCTGGATGAACGCCGTGCGAACATTATCAAATGGTGGACATACTACCACGGAACCGACCCGACAACTGGAAAAAGCCAATGGACGTACCTCTATCAGCGGTTCGATACCCTGCCGCGGCGTGATATAGAGGATGTGGAAAACCACACGCGCATCTGCACCGACCGCCTGAGACGCCTGCTGGTAAATTCCTGGAGAAGTTTCGAGTTCGATGACGACAATACAGAAAAACATGTCTTAGATATACTTGACCGCAACCGATGGCCTCACCTGTTGAATCTGATAGCTCTGTTTGGTAAAGTGACAGGCAGCGCATTTATAAAACTTGTGCCATCACACCCGGAATCACGTTTCGGAAAGGTGCGTTTGATACTTCTTGATTCAGAGGCAGTTGAAGTAGAGGTAAATTCTCACGACCGTGATGATGTCCGGTCAGTTACGGTTTCTTATGATTTTTTCGAAAAAGACAATGACAGTGGAAAAACATTCCGTCGTCATTCATACCGTGAAATTATCGACAGTGTGAGTGTAACGGCATTCGTGGACGAGGAGTATGTATCGAATTATTCTTATGACCACAACCTTGGATTCATTCCCATTGTGCATGTGCGAAACCTTGATAATGACGGCGGGATATACGGCGAATCGCTGGTTGCCCGTCTCACCGATGCCCAGGATGCTATAAATATGCTTGCCTGCGATCTAATGGATATTGTGCGCTACGACGGGCATAAGACCACCATTTTTCAGAATGTAAATATCGACAAGAGTGCATCGCGTGACGGGATGACTCCGGGCGAGATCGACCTCTCCATCGGCAAAGGATTGGCGGTAAAGGGTGACGGCAAGGTTTATAAACTTGACCAGCAGCACGATTTGGGAGCCGCACTGGAGGAATACAGCAGGAAACTCGATGCTTTCTACGATCTTGCAGGAGTACCGAGGATTTCCCATGAGATGGTCTCACACCTCGGACACCTTAGCGGACGTGCCATCGAACGTCTGTACCAGGATGCAATCGAATCAACCCGCGAGGCTCAGGGAATTTACGGCGAATCATTCAAAGAGCTGATAAATAAAATCACCGTGATGTTAGGACTTGAACCATGCAAAGTAAGGGTGCTCTGGAACATGGATGTGATATCTGCAGATGTTGAGACTCTTTCGCAGGAATACGAAATGGGGGCACGGTCTATAAGGTCGGTCATGCGTAAACTGGGTATCTGGGATGTGGATAGAATGCTTGCAGAAATTGAGGAAGAAAAAAATATGAATTATGAAGAATGAGTTGTGAATAGAACACTTATTCATTCTTCTGTATTTATTAAATATAGGACATATAATTAGAATTCAGAATATGTGTATGAGATTAAAAAACGGAGGGAATATGACAGATTATTCTGAAGAACAGGTTGAGGAGATTGTGCAGGAGGCTGTCGCTAAAACCGAAAAATCTTTCGGTGGCACATTCAAACGGCTGAAAAGTGAAAACGAGGAACTCAGAAATTTCTATGAAACTGCCGTTGCCGACCACGAAGCGGCTAAAAAAACAATGGAACAACGGATAGAGGAACTACAAAACCTCATTTCCGAAAGCAAACAGCACATCTCCGAACTCGTCGTGAAAGGCGAACTCGATAGGCAGCTCAGGGAAAAGGGGCCTTTGCCGGAACAGTTTGTGAGCACGGATAGAATCGTGTGCTCGGACGATCCCGAAACACTTAGGGAGAATGTGGCGAAGGAGATAGACAAAGGAGCCAGGGCATTTGAAAAGCTTCTTAGCGACACAGGAATCGCACTGCCCCAGGCAGCTCATGTACCCGGAAACCCCACCAATCCCCCGAGCCGCAACACCGCAACTTCACATAACCTGAAACGTGCAGAAGCTCAGGATGTTCTGCGCTCGATGACACAGCGCGGTCTTATAAGGTAACATGCTGAAGTAATCAACAAAGTAAACATAAGTAATGAAAGGTAACTACAATGGGAGCAGAATCAGGATTTCTTTCAAGTCATACGGCATCGACGGGAGCAGCTTTTGTTCAGAACTCGCCCGATATTCAGGTGACCAACGGTGAAACATCGGTAACCGCCGGTATGCTGATGAGTGTCAAACCATCAGACGGCAAGGCATACAAATGCGATCTGAATACCATCAACTGCGTACCGGCGGGATTTGCAGCCACTGATAATCCCCTCGATACCACTATTGACGATACCACCAAGATCACCTTGATCCGCCAGGGACGTATCAAAGGATTTACCGGGCTAATTCCGGGTGCACTGTACTACCCGTCAGCCGATACAGCCGGAGCGATCATCCCTGAAAGAACAACAGCGGGACCTGTTATCACAGCAGTCACCGCGACCACAGGATCAGGATTCCTCAGAAACGTCCACATCAGAACAGGACACAGGCCCAAAGCCGGAGACTGGACAATAACCTTCACGTCTGCAACGAGTTGCAATATTGCTCCGCCGGGAGGAAGCGCGGGAGCGGTAACAACAGTTGCTGACAGCACAGCCTATAACGGTACTATTACAGGCGCCGAGGATTTCTACATCCAGACCGCAAGCCTCACGGTAAACGATACTGCGACGATCACGGTAAGCTATACGACAGCAGCTGCCTGTGTTGAAACCCTCGATTCGGGATCAAATGCATTTACTGCATTTACCCCGTTGACCGGCATGTCAGGAAAGATCATCACCAGGGGGCTTTATGAACTCGTGACCACGGCAACGTCAGTGACTGTAGGATTCAACGAAGCCGCACAGTCAGCAGCGAAAACCATAGCCGCGTCGAACGTGTATTACGACATCATCCCTGGTGTGGCACTTACCACCGAGGCATCAGCGGTAACCGCCGAAACAAATTACTACAATGTTGACACGCAGGAACTTGCCGCACCGGTGGGGATTGCTGTCAATTCAACAACACTTCAGGTTCTCATGGGAGGAATTGGCTGATGGCAGAATATGGAATACGCACCATCGATAACATAAGCGCAAATGACCTGTACAATAAGTACCTCGGCTGGATTGACGAGTACAACACAAACCCGGAATACGTGGCTGATTTCGTCAGCAGGATTGGTGTCAAAATTGACAGGGCAAACGCTGTTCTCAGCGAGGCTCACCTCGAGTTCGTTGAAAGCGCCGATCTCAACATGCCGGACTGGCAGAAGGCAAAGGAAACCTCACTTTCGGTGGATCTCAAGTACTATGCGCTCGGGCAGGCTTTTTCCAGGCGGTTTATCAGTACCATCACATCCCGTGAACTTGATGAACGCACCAAGAAGGCGATATCCGCCGATCAGCGGCTGATCATGAAAAAGTACTTTGGCACCATGCTGAAAAAAGCGTCAACCGGATTTTACCATGGTTCGACCTATAAACCGCCGACGTACAAAAACAACACCTTCGCAACAAACCACACACATTACCTGCTGTCAAATGAAGATGCCGGTGACGCAGCCTGGGACATCAACGATGTCCGCTGGATAAAGGAACACATCCTTGAACACGGGTACTCGGCACTCAATCTCCACCTCTTTGCAAACTCGAACACGATTCGTGATATCGAAGGGTGGGGGACATGGTATGCGGCAGCGAATACGACTGTGCCAACACCGCTCACCGACACACTATCCACCGAAGGATTCGCCCAGGGGATCAGCATCGAGGGATTCGTCCTGCACCATGAAGAATGGATACCGGACAATTATATGCTCTTCTTGAGCCAGGATGAGCCCTGTGTTGCCGAACGGGTTCACCCGAATACCTCAGCACGCGGACTCCAGATTATTCCCGGGCGGAACTCCAACTGCATGCTCGAGGATTCCTATTATGAGCGTGCCGTCGGAACCGCTGTTATAGCAAAGGGCGCTGGTGTGGTCATGTACAACACCACAGGCGGATCCTGGGTCGATCCAACCGGGTTCGATTTTGATTAAACCGACCTTTTTTACACGTCTCTCTATTGTCTTACTGAAGAGAACGGATTAAGGCGGGATTCTTTCAGGCTAAACTCTAAAGTCTGATAGATGTTAAAACATTTCAGTATGTAAATATGCGGTTCCGGGTTTCCTGATTTATGGAAAACCTGATAATAAAGGTAGTGCACAGACCCGGAACCACATATGAAGAAAGGTGAGATGCATGCGAAAAACAAACGAAGAACTCGACGAGTTAATTACCAGCCAGCAGGCACTTATTTCGGACGCCGCCGGTATGGTGGATGCACAGAGGGGACATGTTTCCAAGAAGTTCGGGCAACTTGTCAGTAACCGTAAGGAAGCAATACGCTCTCTTGAAAACCAGAAAGAAGTGACCTCTGTTAAACTGAGAGCGGGACTATGAACATATTCGACGAGAACGATATAGAGTATCCCAGTACGGTAACGGTAAAGAGACCCCAGGATTCGTTCAACCAAACTGGAGATTACAATGGATTCCTAGAAACGGTTGTCGAAAACATGAAAGCCGATATTCAACTGTCGCAAAAAGTACGTGACGTCCTCTCCGAAAACGAAACAGGAGCAAGCGATAATACAATATGGGTAATGTATTGCAAACCACCAAAGAGCATCCAGGAAGGTGACAGTGTTTACGATGGAACACGCACTTTTGTCGTGGATGCAGCAGGAGAGTGGGGAAGTCACACGGAATGCCTGATGAGAAAGACTGAAGAATGAAATAAATTCCAGATTTCAGGCATGAAATTACGTAACTGGGAACTTGGTATTTGGAACATGAGATTTGGAATATAAAATGAGGAATGAACATGCCGAATATAAACGAAATCAATACTACTGTGTACAAACTGCTAAATGGTGACGATGCTCTCAGCGGGCTCTGTACGGTATACAAGGGAGCCAAAAGACCGTCAAAGTTTAAAAATCCCTCGGTGACAGCAGCGGTTAAGAACCTGCAACGTGGAGACGGTGAGGGTTTATGGATGTGTGATGTGGTGGTGAGCGTGTATGTGGATATCCTGGAGAACCGTATGCCCGACCATGAAAACATGGAAACTATCAGCAGTCGTATCCGGGATATCCTGTCGGATACTGAGATTGATCTCGTCAATGCCAAGGCTCATCCCCTCATCCAGAGGGAAAGCTCGGGTTCCGAATGGGATAGTATGCACGACAATGAAACAGTCCAGGAAAATACATTAGGCATGGTGTTTGTAAAATTCAGTTAACTGCAGTATGGATGCTGTGTCCGAGCGAGCATTTCTGCTATAATAAAACGTTGTAACAACGTGGGCATCAATAAAATGAACCGGAATGAAAATAGTTTTTTCGATAATATACTCCTTGAAAGACTTAGGAGGCTCGAGAAACGCATTGAAAAGCTTGAGGCAAAGATCAGTAAAGAAAACATTTTTTCCCTCGAAGAAGACCTTAAAGCACAAGGATTGAAATAAATCTCTTGTTTAAACAATAGATAACTACATGAATAACCGCTTCTCCTATCCGAACAGTAGCGTTATGCATCGAAACTAGAAGTGATTTTTAAAAGTATATAATTTGTTGAAATTAAAGAAAAAGGGAGGCAGAAGTGATCCCCGAGACAGAATTCCGTACACTTGCTGTATCATCAACCGAGCCGGTAGACAGAACGACAGGAGGAACGTTTGTGGGAGACGGTACAAACCTGGATCTCGATTCGGTTGATACGACGGATGAAGCCCAGGATACCCCGGTTAAGGTTATCTGGTGGCGAGTAACCGACATGAAAGGCAATACAGAGATAACCAATATGCGAGTATGGATATCCTCAACAACAGGATATGTGGGCACTAATACCTGGTACATGGATATTACCGACATCTGGACACAGAACAAAACATCTGTCCAGGTGAAGACCGGTACACCGGGAACCTCCCCCACTTCGGAACCCCAGGCAAATCTAACGAGAACAGGTGGAGGAGCAATCACAGGAACGGTCCATACCCATACCTCGCAGTACATTTATATAACAGGTACTATCGGAGTGAACGAAACGACAGGGGATAAAATAGGTCTGCAACTCACGGTAACATTCGATTACCACTGATAAGAAAGGAAAAATAATGCAAAAATTATCCCTGTTATTAGCAGTGTCAGTGCTTTTAACAGCACTCGTGTTCGCCCAACAGACCATAGACCACAAATCCATACCACCTCCCGAAGAGATCATTTCATTAAGGACAGAATACTCCGAAACATACGACAACCATGACGGAACCCGCACCACCCGTGTATATGCCGGGAAGAAGTTTTATAAGGACGGAGGCGAGTACAAAAGAATCGATCTTTCGATAAAAATGGAAAATGTGGGCGATTTTACCAGTGCGGTAAAAGCAGGAACCTATACCTATAGATATCATGCAACCGATATGACAAAAGGGCATCGATTTGAGAAAGGTAATTATTATGTAACATACATCCCTGCAGGCAATTGGACTGGAAAGACGAGTACTGTTACTCCCTATGCAGACGGCATCAAGGAAGAAATAACGTTTTCATCGAAAACCGATTCAAGTGTTAGCTGGGATATTTCAACCAATACGCAGGTGTCGTTTTCCGAGGGTGTGGTCACGTTCAGGGATTCGATGAACGCTTTTATTTTCATGATCCCGAAAGCAGTAGCTTTTGACTCGACTGGTGCCGTAGTACCTGTTACAGTCTCCTTAAAAGGAGATTCACTCTTTTATACGCTTTCGTATGCGCTTTCAATCCCCGAGGGTGTCACCTGGCCGATAACGCTAGACCCGACAACGACCATAACCGCAGTAAGAGACGGGCACATAGTCAGTTATGATACGAACTATTTAACCGCTCGTGACGCCAGCAGCGGCGCGGCATATACGTTCAACTGGAGAGTTGGACAAACCCTTGCGGGAGGAGGGAACTACAATATTTTCAGAGCTTTTGCCGGATTTCCGATACCGGAGAATATCTATGCGGTTAACGCATGCAGTTTATATATTAATGGAGATGTAGATTTATCGGTTACAGATTATGATATCTATATTCACGGGGCATCGGAATACTCGCCGACACTGGAGGGAGACGATTTTCCGCGTTTTGACGGAAGGCAGACGGGTCAGGGCCATAACGGTGCAATACTGACCGAAAGTTGGAATTCTTCATCCTATTCATCAGGTTGGAACCATATAGTTTTTAATACCACGGGACGCAATTCGGTTAAAGCCGCAACGGGTGATACCCTCTGGATTGCATTGATATCCAAGAAAGATTATGACAATTCCACGCCGACAAATGATGAATATATTGCGTTTGATTCTACCGAAGACACGGGAACCGAACCCTACCTGTCACTTGTATACGAGGTATATGTATACAACGAAGATGCCACCACATCGTTCGATCTCATGCAGTTTAAAACCCACAAGGCTGACAGCAGTTCCTATTCTGGCGCCCGGGGTACGGCAAGTTACGGCGATGTAACATCTACAACAATAGATACCCTCGGACAGTGGAAAGCCGTGGTAGGGGATTACCGTAATTACCGTTCGGCATTCATAGTACCGGGACTGCCACATATGAACGAGGTGCTGGCCTGTTCTCTTTTTGTCACCGGTGCGGCCGACTCTTCCTCGACCGATTTCGATATACAGGCCTTTTCCGGTACCTGGAATACCGGAAATAACGAGGGATACCGTTTTTATACGTTTGACGGACATCAAAGCGGTACAACAGTTTATAACGGCACACAGCTACTCGAACCATTCAATACATCATCGTTCAATGCAAGTGGTCCTGACACGCTCATATTTAATGCTGCAGGACGGCAGGCGATGCTCGATGCAAGCCAGGATACGCTAAGGATAGTACTCATAAGCAGCCGTGATGTAAATGCAAATGAACCATCCGCCGCGGAGTATGTCGTGTTAAACAGCACCGATGCTGAACTGCGTGTCACCTGGGCATTGAATGATTCTCTTCCCGGTAATTTTACCATGACGCCGATCGATCCGGATAGTATAGCTGTTTCATGGGAGGATAAAACGTTTGATGAAACGGGATTCAGGCTTGTAAATGAAGCGGATACGACCAGTGTGTATTTCATGAGGTCAGATAAGGCTGATTCTACAACAACTGCAAGGGCTATTTCAAGTGTACCCACTGGATATTCTGGTGTTTATCCTGATGATTTTGCCTTTAACAATAATCTCGGTGATTTAAATATATGGCATACAGCAAGTGTTGATGGAGGAGTAGTTCCCGGTGGTTTTCCACATTGGATAGGACAAGACTTCGGGGCTGGCAATGAAAAACGAATTGGGAAATACTCTATCTATATAAGACACGATACAGTCGTACAAGCCCCAAGAGACTGGACTCTTCAAGCTGCAAATGATACAACGAGTGCTTGGGCGGCAGCAGTTAATATTGACACGCAGGATGAAGTTTCAGACTGGTCAATCGATGAAACAAAAACATATCATGTAAATCCTATAAATACTACAGCTTATAGATACTGGAGATTACACATAACTGAAGATCAAGATCAAAATCTTGATTGGATATCAATAAATGAAATAGAATTTATTGAAGCAACAGATACAACCGCAGCCAATGCAGAATCAGTACGGGTCGGCGGATTAGACCCGAATACATCATATGCATGGAGAGTACAGGTTGTCGGAGGAGCGTATGCTGACAGCTTGTCAGCCCCGGACTCAACCTATACACATGCAAATGCTCCAATATCCGCACCAGCGTTTGAACTCATATCGAACAGCGCCTTTAAAGTCGTAATAGATACCACCGGAACGGGTAATCCCGACTATACTGAATACGCCATACAGGATTCGTTGAGCGGATGGTACATTGATGCAACGGCTGAACCGGAAACATTGAGGACAACACCCTTGGGAGAGTGGGGGTGGAGGTCATACGATCAGTGGGGAGCAGCGCTTGGAGATACGCTGACCGGCCTTTTCCCCGACAGCCTTTATGTTATCAGGGCCAAAGCGAGAAGCTGTGAATGATGCAGAGTCAGGATCAAGACATGAAATATATTATGATAGGAGGTATGCGTAATGACTGAAACAGGATTCGGGCCGGGAACGTATATCTATATGCCGGCTGCAGTTCCATCCGCGCCTGTACTAACGAATGAAACCTCAAAAACGGTCGAAATAACCATTGGAGAGGATGCCAACCGCTCTTATACAGTCTATTCACTTTATAATGAAACAAACAGTGCCTATATCGATGCATCGGGAAATGCAACAGGAAGCGCTGTCTGGCAAACGAGAGCGGAATGGGGGATACTGACTGTAACCGGTCTTAATCCCATTACGGTTTACACGTTTAAAGTCAAGGCGCGTAACCAGGAAGGAACTGAAACTGATTTCGGCCTCGCGTCGCAGATTACCACACACGGTCTCGCCAGCGATGACCTCTCGG
The DNA here is from genome assembly GCA_042572165.1 of Candidatus Latescibacterota bacterium. Classification (GTDB taxonomy): domain Bacteria; phylum Latescibacterota; class Latescibacteria; order Latescibacterales; family Latescibacteraceae; genus JBHPFF01. The sequence continues at coordinate 12,520 of JBHPFF010000055.1, forward strand.
TAAAACTCAAGGTGCAGAAAGCATCCTCAACAATCACAGCGCCGTCTTTCATGAGCGGTCTATCGACAAGCATCTCGCTTGCAGGAAAGAGTCTCAATGAACTGGGATTTAATGTGGACAGGCTAAGCGGACTCGACCTTCCACGGGTATTACCTGACGAGGAACTGGTACCGGGTGATCATACCTGGCATGTGTGGGATGAATATTTTGTGCCAAAACGTATAGTACTGGAAGGATATGTGCACGGGACCTCAGCCAATGACTTAAGACTCAGACTCGCTTACCTCAAGAGCTTTCTTGCCACGTTCGAGGGCAACCCATGGCGTTCGACTGCTCCGGTGAGACTCGAAAGAAGCGATCTAAGTGACCGTCACTGGATGGTCTATTATGAGTCCATTGATTCCATGGAAACACTGGGTAAGCGTGATCTTTCATCAAGTGCACGGGTGCATGTCACCATGAAATGCCCAACTCCCTTTGCCCGTTCAAACGAGATCATCTGCACAATATTTACACCGGGCGCAGGAACATTCACAACCATTGAACTCGGAAACGCCCCCTCAGAGGCGGTGTATGTCATCAAAGGGATAGCGACAAATCCCTCATTTACCGTGGGGGACATGGTTATGCACTGCGATTTTTCCAACGGGCTGTCATTTACCGACCAAGAGAACTCCTCTCAAAACGGAATCTATACACCATCAGCAAATGAAGCCGGCGCATACCGCACAACGGAGACAGGAACAGGAATTCTTGTAACTGGAACTGACACAGTAAGTTTTACTGCAAAGGGTAACAAGAAAGATGGATCGTGGGTAGTAGGTTTTGCGCCACAATGGCAGAGCACTTCCCAGAGTACGGACGTGGTCATCCTCGAACACCGGTACGATTCAGATAATTACCTGAGGCTTTACTGGGACACTTCAGAGGACAAATGGATATTCAGAAAACGTGCGAACGGAATAAATTACGATATATCTTCCAATACACAGGCTTTCACAGCTGAAACGCGCATCATTCTGGGCATAACCTATGACAGCACGAACGCGGGAGGAATGAAGCTCTTTATAGACGGTATCCAGGCAGGACTTGGAGGAAATACTACGGTTCTTGCATCATCACCCACGACACTGACCCTGCACGAGGGCGGGGGAACCATGCAGCCGAATGTTGTTTTCGATATGACAGCCGGATGGTCACGCATGCTTTCCGCAGACGACATGCTTAAAATTGCAACCGACCCGGCAGCGGTGACAAACCTCAATACCACAGTCTCCTATTCGGGAACACTGGCAGAAAATGACCTGCTTACCTTAGACTCGCACCTCAAAACCGCCGAACTCTTCGATGTTTCCGAGGGAACTCGAACGAATGTTCTGGGTTCCGTGACAGGTTCTATACCAGTACTAACTCCGGGACGGAGACGAACGGCATCTGACCGCACTCAAACTGTGATATACTCAAAAACATTGGCGGCACAAATGGAAATCAAATACAGGAGAAGATACCTCTAATAAGAATTCCAGATTTCAAGTTCAAGATTCCAAATTTATTAAATAAAATGACTGAAGTATAATGTATTTATGAGAAACTAAACATAAAATGGAGAAGGTTTTTAAATGAGATATTCGGTCGATGTTCTCAACAGTTCAAAAAATAAGGTGGCGGAACTCATAGGAATGGTGATTGCCCGTATTCGTGAAAAAGTAAACGGCATAGCTCTTCTAACAGTGGAAACAATCGAACAGAGCGAATGGGCATACATCACCGCCGGAACAAGCTTTTTAAGACTTCAGGCATCGGACAGCGGATCATGCGGCACATTCAGGATCAGTGAAGTGAAAAAATCAAGAGCCCAGGAGCGCCCCTGCCTTAGTATAACCGCCCGCCACATCCTTTACGATACATCGAACGAGCTATTCTCCGATTCAATAAACTGCGTAAACTACACACCATCAGAACTTGTTTCACTGGTGCTGGGTTACTCTTCCTATAACGCCGGAGTTGTTGAACCTACAACGACAATACCGTTTGTGCGTTTTGAGTATGAGACGGTAATAGACTGTCTGCAAAGAATATGCTCACTCACGGGCAGTGAACTCTCACTCGATGAAAATAACGGAGAAGTCAATATTCTGAACCAGATTGGGAGTTCAAACGGTGTAATCTTCCGCTACGGGCGAAACCTCAAAGGAGCTTCCCGGACAATTAACATGAGCCGGCTTGTAAACAAAGTATACGGCGCAGGCGGGGGAGAGCCGCCGTTGTTACTTACCGGTGCAACATCAAGCGGGGGAAATAAATACGCTTCAGATACTATGTCAATTTCATCCTATGGCGTATACGAGGGAGTATACCACGATCCAACCCTCGAGGATGTTGTCAATCTTGTCTCAACACCGGCACTCGACGGCACATATACCTCGGGACTGTGCGAGAACTGGGCAAAGATGGGAACTCCCACGGTTAGCGAGAACACAAGTTCAGATTACTGCCTGTACGGAAACGCCTCGCAGCGTATCCAGAGCACAGCAAATGAACAGGGAATACAGCAGTCTGTGTCAGTAACCGCAAGTAATGTTTACAGCCTTTCAGTAACCCTTTTCCTGACATCCGGGACTGTCAGGGTGGAAGCTGCCGACGGAACCTCGGTATACAAGAGGGTGGCTCCTGTGACAGGCTCCGGTATGGTAACTATACGTATTGAAAACTGGAAAGCGAACAATGCGTCGGTTACAGTCAAGATATACCAAGAGGGAGCGGGAACGGCTGATTTCTATGTAGACAGCGTGCAAATTGCCGAGGAATCCCGGTCGAAACCATTTACTATCGGAAAGAGCGCCGATACCCTCTGGAACGCCACAGTTGAATATCTTGATGTCTACAAGAATCCAGAGATTACTTACGAGGTCGATCTTGTCGATTTCTACGGCGATACACGTGCCGGAAGTGAAGCGGATAAATTCAAGCTCGGTGACATCATTATGGTCATAGATCCGATACTCGACCTTAATGTAAGCACCCGTGTAATGGAAAGGGAAGTCAATATACTTCAACCCTGGCAGGTCAGTGTAAGACTCGATAACCGATCCCGAACCCTTGCAGACGTTTTCGTCGCCATGAGAAAGGCACAGGAAGAAGGCATCAAGCATCAAAGAGCCGCTCATGCGGAAAGCTCACAGGCGGCCGAGGTTGGGTCTGCACGACTGGGGTTCCATAATCATGCATTCAGGTTTTTTGGCACTATAACGATCAACAGCTGGAACAGCCTGAGCTGGAGTGCCGGAACACTTCGAGTTGGCGACGCTTGCTATACAATCAGTTCCGGAAGCGCCACAAGCCTTTCGACATCATCAACCTACTATTTCTATTTCGACCGAACTTCCCCGACAACGTTTGGGAATACTACTGCCATGGGAAACGCCGAGGGAGAGGACAGGATACTAATCTTTGCAGTGACAACGACAACCGACCCGACACCATGCGTTGTTCACCCGATGGGTATTATCCACGAGTAATTTAATTTTTGCATGTAATATATTGGAATTCAATATTATATACCCGTAACAGTAGGAAAGGAAACTATTCTGTGGCCCGGATTGAAACCTCATTAAACCATGCTCCCAATTTCTATGTAACGGAGCATTTCATGTACAGTGATTTTATATGTCCCTGTTGTGATACGCTGAAACATGTACCGGCATTTTATCGCCATGTCCCTCTGCTTGAACAGATGTGGGAAATATTCGGATTTCCGATTGTTGTGACATCGGGCTATCGCTGCAAAAGGCATAATGCTGATGTTGGCGGCGCACCACGGTCATGGCACCTGCTCTTTGCCACCGATATCAAGCCAGAAGAAGAATATTCTGACAAACTTTCAGAAATAAGGGATGTGGCTGAGGACCTTTTCAGTGGAATCGGGATATATGAAACGCATATTCACCTCGACCTGAGGCCGGAACGGCTGGTCTGGAGAGGGTAGGACAGCTTTCAGTGATTTTTCCGGGTTGAGTCCCTTCGCAGAAGCCTGACTTTCGCACGGATCTTCCCAAGGAGAAAACCGAACCATACGCAGCCTATAATAATAACTCCACCTAGTATGAACCTGTACATACTTAGTTCCATGTATGATTTGCGCATTCTTATAAACCACAAAACGTAAAATAGACCAATAGCGAAAAGAACACCTGCAATGAGCTCTATGATCAGGTTAACGAAAAGGGTAGAACGAGAGTAACCGATGAATTCAGAAGAGCTTAGCCGTTTTCTTTCCTGAAGTTCGGCAAACCTTCTGCGGCTTGAAGAGAATTTTATTGATTTTCCTGACTTTTCCATGAGCGGCTCCTGTTTACAATCAATAATATAACCCACTTGTGAGAGTAAATGTAAACTAAAATATTTTGATGAAATCAGCTCAGCGATATAGAGTGCAGTGAAAATAAGATAAAGAGGTAATACTATGGAATTACTAAGTTTAGTGAAATTTGGAACACCTTTACTTGTACTGGGAATGCTCTTGTTCCTCGAACGAATAAACACAAAGGTAAATACCATCCAGGAAGATGTCCAGGAAATAAAACGTGGGATGACATGGCAGGATACCTGTATTGCAAAGCACGAGGAAATCAACCGTCGCCTCGCGCATCTTGAACGAAAGGTATTAAACGGCTGAATGTGATATAATTTCCGTTGAAAAATCACATCCGGGAAATAAAATATTTTGACAGTACATATTAAAAAAAGGGAGGTGCTGTATGAAAAAAGCTATTTTTATTATTGTAATAGTGTTAATCGGGAGCATTCTTTTCGCCGGATATGCCCAGGCTGGCATATTAGAAAAGGCAAAAAGCTGGCTGAGCGGCGAGGTTCTGGCATTTCTGGCTTCGGCGCTGATTGCGCTCCTGGGAGGAACGTTTGGCATGCTTTTCGCCAGAATTTCACGGACATTTAGGGAACTGGGGGAGTTTATGACTACTCTCGGTACAGCCATTGAGGATCACAGAATAACCCGTGACGAACTGGCAAGCATAATAAAGGAGGGGAAGGATATATTAGGTGTATGGAAGTAGGGGAGTGAATGGGCTCCATGTTCGAAAAAGGAATCATTTTATATTTTTTACAGTGATAGTAATCATATAAATACACATTAAATTTTTCTATTTTTACTCTTTAGAGAAAGTGAGCAATCGTGTTGCTTTTTGCATCTTTCTCATTGTTGAGATAAAATTATCCCATGT
>JBHPFF010000056.1:0-17550 GCA_042572165.1 Candidatus Latescibacterota bacterium
ATGACAGCAAAGGTAAAAATGAATGCATTTCTGGTACTTTTGCTCGCTTCGATCGGTGTGGGCATCCTGTCAGGCATGAATCCTGTCACGGTGATTAAAACCACGACTGACGGATTCGGAAGTATTCTCGGCTATATAGGGATTGTTATTATTGCGGGGACAATTATCGGTACCATCCTGGAAAAGTCGGGGGCAACGCTTACCATGGCGAACACTGTGCTCGATCTGGTCGGGAAAACAAAATCCGCCCTGGCTATGTCAATAACCGGCGCAGTCGTTTCAATATCCGTTTTTGCCGATAGCGGATTTGTTATCCTTTCATCACTGAACAAAACACTAGCAAAGAAAACAAATACTTCCATGACTGCCATGGCAGTTGCGCTTTCGTCGGGATTAATTGTAACACATACGTTTGTCCCCCCGACTCCCGGCCCAATAGCTGCAGCCGCTAACATTAATGCTGATTTAGGTATTGTTATTTTATTCGGACTAATAATCACGGTTCCCACCGTTGCGGCAGGATATCTGTGGGCGATGTGGAGCGGGTCCAGGCATTATTTAGAAGCTGATATAAAACTCGATTCAATGCAGGACAGCGATTTGCTGCCGAAAGCCTTCGATGCCTTTTCTCCAATTATTGTCCCGATCGTCCTGATTACATTGAAATCTCTCGCTGATTTCCCCAGCCATCCATTTGGTGAGGGTTGGATTAAAGGACTCTTCGATTTTTTTGGTGATCCGAATGTGGCCCTGCTGCTCGGTGTTTTCCTTTCGTTTAGACTCCTGCCAAGGTTGAGCGAAGAATACATAAACGGATGGGTTGGAGAAGGTATCAAAAATTCCGCATCCATTATTATGATAACCGGAGCCGGCGGAGCGTTCGGCTCGATTCTTAAAGCTACCCCTATCGTGGACTATCTGAGCGGATCGCTGGCTCACTTTCAGTTGGGGATATTTCTGCCGTTTATTATCTCTGCCGCACTGAAAACTGCTCAGGGATCCTCAACAGTTGCCATGATTACCACTTCTGTACTGGTAAATCCGATGCTTCCCGAACTGGGCCTGTCATCTGATATAGCAAGGGTGTTAACTGTAGCTTCTATCAGTGCAGGCGCCTTAATTCTCTCACATGCAAATGACAGCTATTTCTGGGTAGTCTGCCAGTTTACAGGAATGGATACAACTACTGCATATAAAACACACTCCATAGGAACTGTCATCCAGGGGACAATCTCAATGATTGTTGTCTTTATCCTCTCTTTAATTTTTATATAAAAATAGTATAAGAGGGCTATGAAAAAGTCCTTTTTCACACGTCCAAGAGTGTAATATACTTTTTCGTTACTGTCAAGGAAATGTAATCAGTTCTTCGCGCCGACACTTGACAACATTATCCTGTACTATAGCAGTTTTTCACAAGACTTTTGGAATTTAATGTTCAAAGTTTAATATAAAAATAACCGCATAAAGGCAATGAAATTTACTCATATTTATGCTTAATAATAGCTCCCTTGTCGGCAGATTCAGCAAGACGTGAGTAAAGTGCCAGGTAACCCTTCCTGACCTTTGGTTCCGGTCGCTGCCACTTAGCAAGACGAGCATTGATTTCCTCGTCTGAAACGTGCAGATGCAGGCTCCGATTCGGGATATCAACTGTGATCAAATCACCATCCTTTACAATGGCTATAGGACCGCCCTCGGCTGCCTCCGGCGATATGTGACCTACAAAGCATCCGTTATTGGTGCCGGAGAAACGACCGTCTGTCACAAGCGTTGTTTTGAGAAACAAATCTCTACCGTAGAGAAGCTTCATAGCTGTATACATTTCACGCATTCCGGGTCCACCCTTGGGGCCTTCGTAGCGTATTACGATCACTTCACCTGCCTGTACCTTACCATCCATAATAGCCTGTTTGGCTGCCTCCTCGGAATCGAAGCAGCGGGACTTACCGGTAAACGTGTGCATCTCGGGTACGATCGCGGCAGGCTTGGTAATTGCTGTATTTGGAGCCAAATTTCCGCGTAGAATGGCAAGGCCTCCTTCTTTACTCCAGGGGTTTGCCATGGTCTTAATGATGTTACTGTTGAAGGTTTCAGCATTAGCCACATTTTCAGCCACGGTTTTTCCTGTGACAGTCATGGCGTCGCTGTGCAGGAGGGGCAGAATCTCTTTCATGACCGCGGGTACGCCGCCAGCATTGTGGAAGTCAGGAACATTAGGGGCAGCAGCCGGATTCATCTTTGCGATGTGAGGAGTACTGCGGCATAATTCTTCAAAGAAATCCATGGTAATCTCACAATCCGACTCATAGCCTATAGCAGGAATGTGGAGAGCTACATTAGTGGATCCCCCGATTGCCGTACTGACACGTATGGCGTTTTCTATTCCCTTTTTGTTGATGATAGATCGCGCTGTGATGTTGTTCCTCAACAGTTCAATGATTCGTCGGCCGGATTCCTGAGCTGCACGGAGGCGTTCTGCATGCGTCGCCGGGATTGTCGCACTTCCGGTAAGGCACATACCCATGGCCTCAGCGACACAGCACATAGTATTGGCGGTTCCGAGGAAAGAACATGAACCACAGGTAGGCCCTGTACAATCTTCCAATTTGCGGTAAGTTCCCTCGTCGATCTTGCCTGCTTTTAACATACCAAGTCCTTCGGTGATCGAGGTAATATCGGAGGCGCGATTGTCAAACTCACAACCCCCTTCCATGGTACCACCAACAACCATGATTGCAGGGATATCGAGACGGGCTGCAGCCATCAACATACCAGGAACGATTTTGTCACAAGAGCCCAGAAGAACAACAGCGTCAAGGCGATGTGCCTCGACCATCATTTCTATATCGTGAGCAATCAGATCACGGGTGGGTAAGATGTAATGCATCCCTATATGTCCTTGGGCAATACCGTCACAGGCAGCTATCACTCCAAATTCGACTGGTGTTCCACCAGCTTGAAGAATGCCCTGCTTGACATAATCAGAGACCAGATTCAGATTGTAATGACCGGGAACAATCCTGTTCCAAGAATTGGCGATTCCGATTAATGGCCTTTCCAGGTCGTAATCGCTGTATCCCATGGACTTGTATAGGGCCCGTTGTAAGGACCACTCGGGACGCTTTAAAATGTTTTTACTACGCCACCCCATTATAATCCTTTCTCCCGTGATAGTACAAATTGTAGACTATCCTTAAAAATATCTTTGTTTCGGGAAGTTGCTTTTCGATGAAAAAAGAACACATTAACCGATATTTCCCATATCACAATCATTTTGGTTACATTTTGACTCAATTTTATTTGTGAATGGATAAATACCTTTGACTTTGTTTTATATATCGTCAACACCTTTGGTGTTTTTGCCTCAGCATTGATTAATTATCTCTTTCACGCAGGAAGGATTTTCCACCCCCGGGGGGTTTCATATTTGGTGAGCTTTCCAATTCCTCAAGGAGTTTTCTATCATTTCTTGAAACATTTTTCGGTGTCCAGATCCAGACTCTCACAAGCTGGTCTCCTGATCCACCACCGTGGAGATGAGCAATCCCCTTTCCGCGCATCCTGAATATTTTTCCGGACTGTGTTCCCGAAGGGATTTTAAGCTTGGCACGGCCATTAAGAGTGGGAACCTCGATAGTATCGCCCAAAGCCGACTGGGTGATAGAGACGGGAAGGTCATAAATTACATCATCGTTTATTCGTTCAAAAAGTTCATGTTCTAGTTCCTCGATATAAACAATAACATCCCCGGCAGGACCTTTTCGCGGTCCAATATCGCCCTGGCTCCTGAGAGGGATATAATTCCCGGAAGTAACGCCTCCAGGCACACTGACAGTGATAGATTCAGTCTTACGCTCACGTCCGGTACCCCTGCATGCAGTACAGGGGTCACTGATGATCTTTCCTTCACCGTTACAAACATGACAGGTCTGCACATTAATAAACGTACCGAAGAAGCTTCTCGACTGGGTATGAATTTCACCTGTACCTCCACAGTTCGAACATGTACTGTATCCTCCGCTGGACCTGGTGCCGGTACCTGAACACGCATGACAGGTTTTAAATTTCTTAATTTTTATTGTTTTTTCGACTCCGGCGGCTATCTCCTCGAGAGTAAGTTTGAGGTTTACACGAAGATCATCTCCTCGTTTGAAGCCCGGTTTCCTTTGCCTACGTGTTTGATGGCCGCCGAAAAAGTCACCAAAAATGGTTCCGCCGAAAATATTTCCGAAAATATCATCAAAATCAGACGCATGTGTGAAATCTTCCCAGGCAAATCCACCGCCACGCCCTGAAAAAGCACCCTTGAGACCGGCTTCGCCGAATCTGTCATATTGTGCCTTTTTCTTGGGGTCCGAAAGAATTTCATATGCTTCAGCCGCTTTCTTGAATTTGACTTCGGAAGTTTTATCATCTTTTGTACGGTCGGGATGGTACTTTAGGGCCAATTTACGGTAAGCTTTTTTTATCTCATTTTCTGAAGCGTTTTTGTTGACACCCAGAATACTGTAATAATCTTTACCCATTTAATTTTTCTTATCTTTCAGTAAAAATGTTGTTTTTTTGAATTTATTTATGGCATTCGCAGTTTTTCATTTTTTATCATGATGGGGACTGTTTGTAAATCTTTTTATCCCGTATGTATTATTTATTAACGATAACCTTGGGATGACGTATAACCTTGCCCGCAAGAGTATATCCTTTTTCAACTTCAGAGGTTATTACTCCCGAGTCATACTCGTCCGATTCAAGCTGCATCACCGCATCATGAATGGCTGGATCAAAAAGCTCGCCCACAACCTCAAGGGATTCGAGTCCTGCACTCCCGAGCACATTCCGCAACTGGTCATCTATAAGCCCAATGCCACTGACATACTCTTCAAATGTTGTTTTGTCTTTATGTTCTGAGGCTCTGTCAAGGTTGTCAAGAATCGATAAAAGCTCTAAAATCAGCTTTTCATTTGCGGTTTTTATCAGTTCGCTGACTTCACGATCTTTTCTTTTCCGGTAATTATCATACTCAGCTAAAAGCCTTATATATTTTTCATTCACCGCCTCATATTTTTCTTCTGTAGTAGGTTCTTTCACTTCCTTCTTGACAGTGTGTTTCATAGTTTCCTGTTGGGATTTTTTACTACTTTTTCTATTATTTATGATTTTTTCTTTCTTTCTTCCCATTTATATTCTCTCCATGAACATTCAGTAGTTTATTTAAAACCGTTATTAGCCTATCAAATTAAAACAGCAGATAAGAATTTTTATTAAATACAATCCCCATTACCCCCCGCAGGGGGGCTAAAATACTCGAAAATTGCATGAATAAGTCCCCCTCTGGGGGATTTTGAGGCTTTGCGGAGCTAACTTTATAAGCATAAAACGTTATTTTTAAAAGAGTATCAGTCCCGCAAGTGACCGGTAATATAACAACCAACGTGTCATGAAATGAAAAAACCAATAAATTCAAGTGTAAGCCGTATCCCAGTTTTATCCAATAAGCTGGCAATTATTTTTTGAGTAATCACAACGAAAAGAAATGTGAAGTGATCGGCACTGTATATCTTACGATTGCCGTCAGCTTCGGGTAATGAACACGTGCAGGACCGATGATGCCAATGACACCGGCAGCATTCCCCGTTTGATACATGGCCGAAACAAGGCATAATGGTGGCTGTGATCCCCATGGACCGCTTCCCCCGATGAGGATGGAAACATCATTCTCATCCATAAATGACATCTCTAAGGCTTTTACTATTTCGCTTTTTTGTTCAAACATATCCACCAGCTTCAACGAATAATCAACCGGCCCGAAATCGGGATGAGCAAGAGCCCGTGAAAGCCCGGAGAGATGCACATTATTTGCCTCGGGGAAATTGAAAATCTGATTGCTGCTGGCGAGAACAACCTCAACCAGTTTTCGATCTCCACCGGTAACACCTTTAAGGCGCTGACCTATACTTATTTTGATTTCGGCTATGGTCAAACCGTGCAGCCTTTCCGTTAAAAGCCGCGCGGTTTCATTGATCTTCAACCTGGGAGTAATATGATCCACAGTCAGGTGCAGAGTGTTAACAATACCGCTCTTCAGAGTAATAATGAACAAAAACCGGGACCCGCCCAGATTGATAATCTCTATCTTATCAAAAATTCCCTTTTCAAAAGAGGGTGCCATGACTACACCAATAAGATCGGTAACCTCCGATAGCACAGAAGCAACATGGTTCATGAATACATCGGCATCGTGCTCCCTGACAATATCCTCGGCAAGTCTTCTTACTTTCTCCAAATCAGAGCCGGGTAAACTAATTTCAGGCATCAGGTATTTGACATAATAGCGATAACATTTAACAGTTGGAACACATCCCGCTGATGTATGCGGATGGGACAGATATCCTTCACTTTCGAGTACTTTCATTATGGAGCGAATAGTCGCCGGGCTCAAACCAAGTCCGCATTTTGCTGAAACAAAAGAGGAACTGACCGCTTTACCGGTCTCCATGAAGGCGGTCATGATTTCCTCGATTATCCTATCCTGTCTTTCCTTAAGGTTGATTATCAACGTTCATTATTCCCGCTATTAAGGCATCAGCACAATTACAAAGTGTTAATAAATAATATAATTGCAAAAGCTGATACATGTAAATTTTATATTTTTAACCACCTAAAAAATAATAAATTTTAAAGATAAAGTCAAGAATCTCACATTTCTCAGCTTTTCTCGTTTTTTCCTCATCACCATAATTCAGGATTTTGAAAATAGAATGGTTTTTCACAACTTTGGTAAAAAGTTTAAAGCCTGTTTTTTTATACTCTTAGAAATGGAGATACCAACACCACTCAATGTGCCTCAAGCCAGTTCTTTCCGGTGCCCATATCCACCATGAGTGGAACAGAGAGTTCGAGGGCGTTTTCCATGGTTTCTTTTACCACCACTTTAACCGTGTCAATCTGATTTTCTGCAACTTCAATAACCAGTTCGTCATGAACCTGAAGGATCATGTGGGCGTCCAGTCCATCTTTCTTCAAACGGCGTGATAGATCGATCATGGAAATTTTGATGAGATCAGCGGCGCTTCCCTGAATGGGGGTGTTTATCGCTGTACGCTTTGCGAATTCCGCCACGTTCCTGTTCTCGCTGTTGATATCGGTTACATAGCGTTTTCTTCCCAAAAGTGTTGTTACATACCCATTCTTCAGGGCATCCTCGACTGTCTTTTCAATAAAAGCCCTTACACCGGAATGGATGGAGAAGTAGTTATCGATGAATGCCTTTGCTTCGTTTCTTGTGATGCCGAGCTGTTCGGAGAGCGAAAAGGAGCCCATGCCGTACATAACACCGAAATTGATCGTTTTCGCCTGACGTCGCTGCTCGTCCGAAACCATATCCGGAAAAACATTGAAAATAACCGAAGCTGTCCTTTTATGGACATCCTCGCCATGACTGAAAGCATCAAGAAGAACAGGATCACCTGATATGTGAGCCATTATCCTGAGTTCTATCTGGGAATAATCGGCGCTGAGAAGGATATATCCTGGTGGAGCTATAAATGCTTTCCTGATAATGCGGCCGAGTTCGGTACGTATGGGAATGTTCTGAAGGTTGGGATCGGACGAGGACAGGCGCCCGGTAGCGGTCACAGCCTGATTATACGATGTATGCACACGGCCGGTACGCGGATTGACCATGGCGGGAAGTGCATCGACATAGGTCGACTTGAGTTTCATCAGTTGACGGTAGTTAAGAATTTGCTCGGGAAGCACGTGTTCTTTAGCAAGAGCAGTCAGCGTATCAATATCGGTTGAGTAGCCTGTCTTGATTTTGCGTCGTGCCTTGAGACCGATTCTGTCAAAGAGGATTTCCCCGAGCTGTTTGGGTGAATTTATATTGAATTCCCCACCGGCGATTTCATAAATGGACTGTTCAAGTTTTTCCATCCGGTGTGAAAAGTCTTCGGATATATCTTTCAGAAACGGCACATCGAGACATACACCCCTCATTTCACAATCCATCAGCACTTCTATCAGTGGCATTTCAATATCAGTGAAAAGTTTCAACAGCCCCTCGCGCCTGATATGCTGAGCAAACATTTTTTTCAGCTTCATGGTAACATCCGCGTCATCACCGGAATAGCGAGCCGCACTTTCAATGTCAACCCTGGCAAATGACTGCTGTTTTTTTCCTTTTCCTATAAGCTCGGTAATGGACTGCATACGGCGATTGAGGTGAGCATCTGAAAGCTTGTCCAGTGCATACCCCCTGCTGCCCGGCTCCAGAACATAGGCAGCGATCATTGTGTCAAATGTGAGTGGAACCAGTCTGATCCCGTTTCTTTTGAGGATAATCGCATCATATTTGGCATTATGACCGACCTTTTTAACCGAGGGATTTTCAAAGACCTCCTTAAGTCTCGGGAGAACTGCATCTCTGCTGAGGTTCACACCCTGTTCATGTCCAAGGGGGAGATACCACACCGAATCACCGGCGGCAATGGAGATTCCAACAATATCTGCCTCCATTACATCAAGAGATGTGGTCTCAAGATCAACGGATATTTCATCATGGTCTGACAGATCGTTAAAGAACGCATCCACATTATCCGTCGTGACAATAGTCACCGGTGTTTTCGGTTTTTCAGACACTTCCTTTAGCGAATCGAGAAGACGTGTAAACTCCATTTCCCTGAAAAATTCCCTTGCGGTTTCTGTAGCGATACCGTTAAAGCGGAGCATCTCAATATCAAAGTCAAGCGGGACATCGACCTTTATCGTGACCAGCTTTCGGGATAGTAGTGCCAGATCACGGTTCTCACTTACACTCTTGCGGATCGACGGTTTGGTAATATCTTCCCAGCGTTCGAGTACATCATCAAGAGTTCCAAACTGACTCAATAACTCACATGCAGTCTTCTCTCCGACCCTCGGAATCCCCGGTACATTATCCGATGAATCTCCCATCAGTCCCATAAGATCGACAATTTTTTCGGGGGGAATTCCATAGCGCTCACGTACATTCTCGGCTTTAATTATTTCATTCTTCATGGGAACGTACATGAAAACAGAATCCTTTATGAGCTGCATGAAATCCTTGTCGCCTGTTACCATGTATACATAAAGACCCTCACCGGCACCGCGAAGGGCGATTGTCCCGATAATATCATCGGCTTCGTAACCGTCCCGTTCAAGCTGTTTGATACCGAGGGCATCAACTGCCTGTTTCACGCGGGGCAACTGCCCGATCATCTCCGGGGGCATTTTCTGGCGCGTTGCCTTGTACTGGTCGTACATCTCATGGCGGAATGTGGGTTTGCCGGTGTCGAAAACCACAGCCAAATAATCCGGGGAGTGATCGCGGATCAAGTTGACAAGAGTCGTGGTAAATCCGAAAGCAGCCGAGATATTCTCACCTCGCGAATTGATCAGCGGATTCTTTATAAAAGCAAAATAGCCCCGGTATGCCAGGGCGGTTCCGTCGACGAGGTAGAGGGTTTTTTTATTTGTGGTCATGGTAATTATTAAAATTGTAGAAGTAGCTGAAGCTCAATATAATAATTTGAAACACTAATTTCTCTTTGTTATAATCAGTTGAATTTCTATAACAGATAATCCACGGCAAATTTTCTTTGACAAAATATTTGGTATTTCTGTATATCTGGATACAGCTTCAATTTGGCCTGTTTACGGATTGCACCATAAAGAATGTAAACTACCTTCCCGTTTGAGATAACAACCGTGTTTGCGCAGGTGTTTTAACAATGTCTGCCGTTTCATTCTATGGTTAAAGTCTCTTTTATCGCATATCCAGGTACACTGCGTAATGTATCCTGCCGTCGATCTTCAAAAATTAAAACTATTGCCTCCGATAAACTTTTACGGCACTCTTCGATAGTGCTGCCCTGACCATTAGCACCGGGCACTTCGGGGCAGTAGGCAATATACCAGTCCCCTTCCTGTTCAATTATGGCAGTAAATTCGTTGTGCGTGATACCTATCCTGTTTGATAAGAAATGAATAAAATCTGTATGAATCTTTTCTTAAAACCGTCGGCATTGTTTTTTAATGAAAATTAATAAAAAAGAAAAAATGAAATATTTAATAAAAAATTCATTTTAGGATTGTATACAATATTTACAGGAAGAGCAAAATTTTATTTCATTGTGAAAATGGCAAAAATTAAATTTTTCTTATCAATTTCTCAATTTCATCCAGTACGCTGTCTGGCACCAGATACCTGATATTCTTCCCGTTTTTGATTCTTTTCCGGATATCGGATGATGAAATCTCGATGAGCGGGACATCCACAATTTCCACATAATTTTTCAACCAGTCAGGAATTTCCCTATCCTGATCACATACTCTTCTGGCAACGAGTAATCCGCATTCCCGGACTATATTATGCGGATCTTTCCACAAAGAAAGTTCATGCAGGTTATCCATTCCGAGAATGAAAGACATGTCAGTTCCAGAAGGCAGGGTTTCTTTTATCTCATGTATGGTATCAATCGTGTAGGATGGGCCCGCACGCTGTAATTCGATATCGGAGACGGCAAACCGGGGATCATCCTGAACTGCCATGGAAATCATCCTGAAACGATCGTCGGGACTGAACATCAACGTATAATCTTTATGTGGGGGATGCGCGGAGGGGATAAAAATCACCGAATCAAGGTTCTTTTGTTCAAGTATCGAACCGGCTATGATTACATGCCCGATGTGTACAGGGTCGAAGGTGCCTCCGAACAAACCGATTTTTTTACCGGTTGTTTTCATTTTTACTCTATTTGTTCAATTTTGGCAAGCATTTTTGAAGCTTTTTCTTTGAGATCTTTATCTACATCGTTATTGATACACCAGAGGAACATTTCCCTTGCTTTTCCGAATTCTTTTTGTATGAAATATACTTCACCGATACCGTATCTGGAATAGTCAGCCCAGCCAGTTCGCGGATATTCATTGATTACCTGCCGGTAAGATATCAAGGCTGCATTGAGGTGGTTTTCATGAATGTTCGTCTTCTTATAATGTTCAGCATTCAGATATTCCTTATAAGCAAGTTTAGCTCTTAGCTCCTCAATTTTCTTTTGGGCTTCCTCAACAAGAGGTTGCCTGGGGTAATTATCAATGAATCGATTGAATTCGTCAATCGCAAGCTGGGTGTTTTCCTGGTCAAGCTGAGCTTTGGGCGATTCCATGTAATAACACAAAGCTTTCTTGTATTGTGCTTCAGGAGCGAACCTGCTTGAGGTATAATCCACATATACACGCTCGTATTCATAGGCGGCGGTTATATAATCCTCGCTCATAAAGTGAGCCTCAGCGAGCTTAAACTGGGCATTATCAACTATACTGGCAACCTGATAAGACTCGACCACAGTCTGAAAGTCAGCGATAGCCTTCAGATAGTCCTTTTTCTCCATCCACATCAAGCCTCTGTTGAAATAAAAATCAGCGTTCGGCTCCTCTTCTATTTTCATTTTGGGCGAACATGCTGAAGCAAAACACACACAGAGCAAAAGGTAAAAAACATGTTTACTAATATATCTCATATAAAAAAATCCCATTATCCCCGATATGAATACAGCATCCATAGCACAACAGTCATGGCGACACCAACAAAAACAGGTTTAACTTTTGTTATTATCCGTTCAGGTGATACAAGATCAATTACATAGGGATCATCACTGTCCAGAGAATCCAACATGTGAGACGCAAAACTGTCATTATAAGTTCCGCTTCCCCGGTATACATGCCTGTTGCCTTCAGCATCGAGAAAAACGGCGCCGATTTGAACCTCAGCGAATCTTCTAATACTTTTCCCCGCTTGTGATGAGCTGTCAGTGGTAAGTGTCACCTGCAGTGTATCAATGCTTACCCTGAGTTCAGAAAAAGTCGATTTTTCCTCTACAACACGATATCCGTTATTTATGAGAATCTCAGGAGCAATAACACGCAGGAAACCGCTTGCCTTGCCGTCGCCGCGTACATTACAGAACACCTCTTTGCCGTATCCCTCAGGTATTCCAAGGCCTTCGAATGCAAGACCAATTACTTTTTCCTCAACCTGAATGTATGAGGGAGGTATTGAAAACTGAATGTCTTTTTCTACGGAGACCAGGCTGCTACATCCGGTAAAACCCAATATTAACATTCCCGAAATGATGAAAATTCCGCCATTCAGGCAAGACAGCACTATGTTATTCTCCCAGAGTTCTCAGTTGTTGAGCCGCTTTGGTGGCCGCTGATGTGCCCGGATAATTTTTAACTACAGCCTGCAGCTCTTCCTTTGCGGCAGTTTCGTTGCCCAGCCTGAGGTGTGTTATTCCGATTTTCAAATGGGAATCGGGGAGCTTGTTGCTTTCAGGGAAATCGAACACCTTGATAAAAACTTCCAATGCTTTTTTGAAATTTCCCATTGAATAATAACATTCGCCCATCCAGTACTGTGCGTTATCAGCAAGAGGACTGCTGGAAGCGACTGTCAATATCTCGTTAAAACCGTTTATAGCGGATTCATAGCGTTTCGCATAATATTCGTTAAGCGCGCCTTTGTAGGAAGAATCAATATCGAAACCACCCGGTTTAAAAACACTGGCAGACTGGGGTTTCGGTACAGGTCTTTTTGTCCGAACGGAATTGTCGAGCCGAAGAATCTGGTCGTTCAAAAATGAAATATTCTCTTTTATTTCTTGGGTTGATGCGTTTTGATCGGTACCCGTTGTATTGATCCTGCTTTCCAGATCATTCAATTTTTGATTGATCTCTGCCAGCGCACTCTTGTTTTCACGAATTGTAGCGGCATTTCGATCCACCTGTTCAACAAGTTGATTCTCCCTTGTCTGCTGCCGTTCCGCAGCGGTCACAGATGGTGATTGTTTTCCTGATGCCGCACAACCCGAGCCGATAACCGTAATCAGTAACAGCATAACACAATTCCACATGTGTCTCATGGCAAATCCTCCTGCAAATTAGAATCGAAGTAATAGTGACAAAACATGCCAGCGCCTTTTAAAGCTATTCTCTTCCATAATCAGGGAATATGAAATTATATCAGTTCTGGTAGAATTATAAAATTTACTTACTTTTTCCCATAACGGTAATATACCAATCCCAAAGGAAATAATATCATGTTTTGTGGTTTTCTTCCGGTAATAACCCGCCCGCAAGGCAAGTCGTCGGCCAAATCGTCTCTCAACTCCGGTGTGGATCTCACGGGATGTTGCCTGGTTTTCTTTGTTGATCGTTCTCAAATCGATGGATAACACCGTTTTATCATCGGGATAATAAGAAATCCCGCTTGTCGCCGCACCGTTTTCAATACACTCAAGTTCCAAACGCGCTGATGAAAAATCATCGGGAATTTTGTTATAAACAATACCTACATTCATCTTTGGATTGGGAGTGAGAAGTACACCGAATGTATACCCCCCCTTGTATGTATCACTATTGTTTGTCCTCGAATTATACAATGTTCCTGTCATCCCCAGTGATACCGGAGAGGCAATCTTCAAGTTTAAAAATACTGAATGAAAAGAACTTCTTGTCAATCCCTTAACAGAAAACATACGGCCTGATAATGATTCTTGTCCAGTGTATTCTATTACCTCTTCTCCCAAACCTATTCCCAAATCCATAATTGGTGTTGTATAAACTATTCCCTTAATTAACAGTGCCATAGACAAGAGTACTTCTGAGGGAGTAAGTTTATTATCTTCAACGAAATCACGATTATACCGTGAATAATCATATAGTCCCACAGCGGCAGCCTGCGGGTTGAAAAGCAATCTGAATCTCCGTTCGTTTCGTGTTGCCTGGAGTTGAAAAGCACCCGGATTGTAAAATCCCGCAGAAAAATCATCTTTCAGCGAATGATACGCTCCTCCCATTGCCAGTGCCCGTGTCCTAGCAGAACCCGTGGTTAAAAACTGTGTCGAATCCCCATAAGCCGGCAGTGTCATTGCACATAGCAACATAGATGCAGCAAGAACTGTTTTCTTTATACTAATTCTTATTTTACTTTGCCAATCAGTACTAATCCGATTCTCGTAAATGTTTCGTCCCATCCGTTTTTGCCTTTTTCTCCCCTCGTCCCGATTTCAAAAGTGGTAATTATGCTTCCCGAGTCTTCTCTGAGTGGAAATTCAATGCCGAATGTCACCGCCTTTTCAGCGATGATATCAGTTTTTGGGTAACTTTTGTAATACACTGTCCCTGCCCTGAAACCTGCTGAAATCGGAAGTTTTGTAAAATATGATGCATATATGTCCTGGGATGGAATAACACGTATGCCAGCACAGAAATCGTAGGTATTATTGTACATTTCCTTTTCTTTCAAACCATGTGCAGCCTGCTCCCACCCGGCACGTGAATAATCAATCGAAGCGGTAATATTCTGGCCGAAACCGGATGTGATACCAAAACGCCAGATGGTGGGAATTGACACGGTTTTCGGAGGATATATCTTCTCCGGATTATCAGAGTCACCGGGGCGCACATGAACTGATTTTTCGAGGTCTGCTTTTCCCGTGTAACCGATTCCCACTCTCGTCTGTTTAAATACACGCGCAATCATTCCGAACGTGGTGCTGTATCCCTTGTATTTCTTGTTTATGAAATAGGTTGAATTATGTATATTATCTGTAAGTGAAAAGGCTCGAGACCATTCTTCTTTGATAACACCAAAATTGTAATTAAGAGAAAATCCAAGACGGATAATATCCCTATATGATCCTGCAATACTGACCGATGAAATATTTATCCCACCTGATGATATTAATTTATCTGTGTACTCTTCTTTGTCCCCTGATTCAAATTCTATCACCGAATCGGTTTTTGAATAGGGTGTCATTCCCCAGCCGATAACAATCCCGCTGTAGAGCGGTATGACAAGCTTTAAAAGATGTGGTGTTGTTTTAGCAAACGTAGGACTTTCAGACCCTCCGGTAAAGGCAGTATTATGATCGTAATATGCTCCGAGAAAATAGGTAAAATCTTTAAACGAAGACAGAAGTGCCGGATTTCCCCTTAACAGATTATTACCATCATCGTATGCTATGCCGGCACCACCCATTCCGCTCGATCTTCCACCTTCATCTTGAATAATTATTCCTATCCCGTTTGCCGAATAGATAGGATTACACCTCCCGCCGGGAACAAGCATCACAAGCGCTATCAATGCATATGAAAAAACACGAATACATAACATTATCAGTCAATCTCCGGCAGGTTAGTGTATGTAATAATGAGCGAATCAGCGGGAACAAACAGGCATTGATTCGGTGAAACGATCTCTTCTTCAACTTTAAATAACAATCCGTAATTGGTGTCACCACCGATATGCCAGGAATTCACATACGATGTAATGTCCAGACTGTATATTTCCAGATCGGGCACAATATTTATTTCAAGTGCGAGAAACGTGTCTGCTTCCACAGCATCTATGGACGTAAAGGCATTTTCCAGTTTATAAACCTTGACAAACATGGGTATGTCGGGAATGAATCTTTCCAGAGCGCGCATCTTTAGCACACACCTGTTGACAACAGCCATGGGAGGCAGAGACTCAGGGATCCCGATATCCAAAACAAATCCCGCAGCATAACCCTCGGAAAGTAGTGAATTAGCGTCGTTGAAACCGGTGTCAATGTAATATGTTCCTTCTATGCATTTAACCTGGGAAGTATCGGTTGCTCCGGTTGCCGTAAGAATTTCTAAAATGAGTGCTGGTCTGTATAAGGAATTATCGGAATAAATACTCGCGATTGCCATTCCTGCATCCGAATTTTTCAAAAGGAAAGCTCCCTTGCCGGGCCACTGCCTTATAATCTCCGGATCCAAATCAAAGGTAAGAACTGTTGAGGATGTCGAGGTATCCGACAGAGTTGCAACCGGATTTCCAAGCCCGGTGAGAAAGCTATCAGGATCAACCAGGGTGGTGTCGGACCAGTCAGTAAAAGTTTCAAATAATTCAAATTCAATTGATCCTAAACCCCAGATGTTTTGAACTTCCAGCTTCAGCGAGGCACTTACCAGGCTGTCAGTATAAATGGCTTCGGGTAAAAATTTAAACACTGAAAAAGCACTAATATTTTCATACTTTCCGGCAAGAGCATAGGAGGAAATTCCAAGAACGTTGTGATAGCTGTTTCCGATATGTAATGAATCAGTACCAAGGGCAAGACGTTCAAGTGAGCCGGGCTCTTTGTCGAAGAAAGCACTTGTGACACTTTTATCACTGTCTGTGTCGCACCCGGAAAACAAAAGGATGAAGAAAACCAATAAGATTATCACTATATTATGCCTTTAGAAAAGTATTTTGTCACTATATTATGTCATAACTTATTAACAATCAGAATAATATATGATTTACATAACATAAAGTCAATAAAAATGACTTTCCAGGACATCTTCCATTTTTTTATACTCCATATAAGTCAAGATTCAATTGAATTTAATATTGTTTACTGTTTCATCCGTTTTTAACGGTGAATCATTTTTTATTCCACGGTGGTATTTCCGGTAGAAATTTGTTGAACTCATATATTACCTTTATTTCATATTCAGTCTGAACGGATTATTTTTCAACAGGTAAAGTATTTCCCTGTAACGGGGAAAATGTAAAATGCCTTTTTCCTCAATGTGATTTCAAGTTCAAGAGCCCAGATTTTTAAAGCCATTGTTCTGCAAGTCGGTATGGAAGAATTCTACTCCGGGATTGTCAAAACCTGCCGCCGAAAAAGCGTTATGCGCGATATTCAGAACAAGATACCATCCCAAAACACTCAAGCCTACCACACCAATACTCTGTGTGCCCATGGCAATACTCCCCAAAGTGCTGTAACTACAGTTTAACCTGGATAACTATATGGTCATAGCTGTAAAACCACCGTCAACACGTATAACAGCTCCGGTGACAAACGATGATGCCTTTTCCGAGGTGAGCCAAATCACAGTACCGACCAGTTCCCGGGGTTCACCGAATCGAGCTGCCGGAGTGTGGGCTAAAATGGCATCAGTACGTTCTTTGCTCAGTATTTTACGATTCATTTCAGTAGGGAAAAATCCCGGGGCAACGGCATTCACCCTTATGTTGTGGGACGCAAATTCTCGTGCCAGATACTGGGTGAGATTATTGACACCGGCTTTGGAAATACTGTAGGTGGACACTTTTGAAAGCGGATGCCCCGAGGACGCAGAAGATATTGTAATTATGCTCCCGCCCTTGCCCTGTTCGATCATTTTTTTTCCGAAAACCTGACATGCAAGAAACATGCTTTTCAGATTAACGTTGAGGATATTTTCCCATTCCTTTTCTGTAATATCAAAATACGGCACAGCGGAAGTGATACCCGGAGCAATGACAAGAATATCCACACTCGCCCAAGTTGCAAGAATCTCGTTTAACGCCCTCTCTAAATCATCTTTAATCGTGGCATCAACCTTTATGGCGAGAGCATCACCGTCAAGTTCATCCGTGATAATTGAGGTTGTTTTATCTGCGTTTTTTAAATTAATATCGAGGACAGCCAGCAAGCAAGCGCTATCGAAGGATAATAT
>JBHPFF010000057.1:0-17156 GCA_042572165.1 Candidatus Latescibacterota bacterium
TTGGGGCAGGTGAACCCAGTATTCCTTGCGGCTGTACCGAAGGGCACGATGACCTTGAAGGCGAAACACTTGCACTCATCCGGAAAAAGGTCGGCCCGGATATCCCGATAGCATTCAGCTTGGACATGCACTGCGATCTCACATCACTTGAGGCGCAATCCGCCGATATGGTGAGCATCGGCTTTCACTACCCGCAATATGATAGATTTGAATACGCGCAGGCAGCCGGCTGGTTATTGATGGGGACGCTTTTCGGGAAGATCAAGCCGGTCATTGCCATCAAGAAGCTTCCGCTCATGATCGGACCTCCGCTTAATGTCCGTACCGCCAGCTACCCGATACGGCTAGTCTACGCCCGTGCGCTGGAGATACAGCGCACCGTTCCCGGTATACTTGGCGTTAATCCGGCACATGGTTTCATGCAGCAGGACATCCCCACTCAGGGCGTCGGAGTTGCTGTGACAGCGGACAGGGATCGGGACCTCGCCCAAAAGTACGCCGATGAGGTGGGTGACCTCTTCTTTTCATTCCGCAAGGAATACTGGGTTCACCTGCCCCAACCCGAGGAAGCGATTCAACGTGCCTTAAAATCGGACAGACCCGTCGCAATCGCTGATGGGGGAGATAACATGGGTGCGGGAGGAGCGGGAGATGGCGCTCACTTTTTGCGTGAAATCCTTCGGCAGAATGTAAAATCAGCTATCGTGCAGATATACGATACGGAAGCGGCGCAGAAAGCTGCGGAAAAAGGTGAAGGATCGACTGTTACCCTGGATGTCGGCGGGAAGTCTGATCCTATCTATGGTCCTCCAGTGTTAGTGACCGGTAAAGTCATCCAGATCAAGTGGAACGAGAAAAAAACAAATCCGGCGGTACAATTGGAAGTGAACGGCATGACACTCGTGCTCAACCCCCCGAGTAAAGATCTGAGAGAAATGGGAATTTTTCCGGAAAAATACCGCATGACGGTTAACAAAGTAGGACATGAGCACGGGCGTTCATATCCTCCGGAAGTGTTCGAAATTATGGCTGCTGATGCCCCTGGCTGGACCACAGCAATACTTGATTCGTTCACCTGGAAGCGGATACCTCGTCCGATGTATCCTCTGGATGATATATAATTGAACTCTTTTACCCTCCCCCGGTCTGGTACGAAAATATCCAGCCGGGGGATATTGTCTTTTAATACAATTTATGAAGAAAAGGTGCGCTCATCTCCAGAAATATAAAAAATAGAAAAGAAGTTACAGAAACTCATTCCAAATATTAGACCAATCAATAATTAATAATAATTCGTTCTCATTCTGAAGAAGCGCTTCAGGAGGTATTAAAAGCAAAAAAGTCATGGCTTGAAGCAGCACAAGTCAATAAAAAACCATTAAATTGTTTGAAGCGTTAGAATGTAATAATTTGACCTTGTTGATAGACAAATTCTACGTTAATAGTAATCATGATTTTGATATGGGAAATATCGGATAGATATACTGTTTTACAAATCTTGTGGCGAAAAAGGAATGTATCATGTCAAACTACAATCTCACTGACTCAGCTCCCATGCTTACCCGTCGTCAAGTTTTAGCTATGCATGCAGCACTCGCGCTGGCTTTACCGGGTGTAACTGGAATGGCAGCAGAAAGGCCAAAGGTTGCTGCGATTATTACAGAATATCGTCAGGGTTCGCACGCGCATGTTATCGTTAACAGGCTCCTCGAAGGTTACTGGTACAACAACGAACATCGTGAACCATCCCTCCAGATTATTTCTATGTATACTGACCAGGTTCCGGATAACGATATGAGCCGTGATCTTGCCTCCAAGTATGATTTTAAGATTTTCCCGAATGTTCGACAGGCGCTCACCATGGGAGGAAATGAACTTGCTGTGGATGGTGTCGTATTGATCGGTGAGCACGGAGATTATCCGATCAGCGAAAAAGGGCAGCACATGTATCCCCGGTATGAGCTTTTCAAACAAATAGTCGAGGTTTTTCGCGCAACAGGGAAATCGGTTCCGGTTTTTAACGATAAACATCTTTCGTACGACTGTGAAAAAGCCAAATGGATGTATGATCAATCACGCGAGCTAAACTTTCCGTTTATGGCCGGATCGAATCTTCCCATGTGGTGGCGGGAACCGGAACTGGAATTCGAAATAGGAACACCGATAGAATATGCCGTTTCAACATTCCAGGGAGAATGGAAAACTGCGAAAGATGATTATGGTTTTCATGCTTTGGAGATACTACAGTGCATGGTAGAGCGGCGGAAAGGAGGAGAGACAGGGATTGCCGCAGTACAATGCCTTGAAGGTCCGGCAGTGTGGGAATGGACAGATGCCCATCCCTGGGCGAAAAAGTTGATCGAGTTCAGCGCCGAGAAAAGCCCTCGATATACGCCCGGTAACCTGAGTGAACAGGTCAAAGATCCGATTGTTTTTATTCTGGAGTATCGTGACGGTTTGAAAGCTGCTGTATATCGAATGAACGGAGTGAGAGTAAACTGGTCATTCGCAGCGAAGACAGGTGTAAACGAAGAACCTGTTTTCGTCCAGTTCCGTAGCCAGCCGGGAGAAATAATGGCGGCTCACTTTACCGGGCTGGTTTATTATATGGAAAGAATGATTGTCGAAGGCAAGGCGCATTATCCGATTGAACGGACACTGCTCACCTCAGGTGCCTTGGCAGGCATGTTTGATTCGACATATCAAAACGGCCATATTGTGCAGGAAGGTCATCGGCTGGAAACACCACAATTACACATAACATATAGTCCACAAAAAGAATCTCTGTTCAACCGTTTCGGGCCGCCGCCCGGAAAGCAGGAAAGAAGATAATTTGACATCATTATTAATCTTTTTAGTTGTTTTGGTTGGGCATTCAGTACAGAATTCCCTATTCACCATATAAAATGCTTGCATAATGTGCTTGCCATATTATACTGTTAAATCAGCGAAAGGAACGATGGTATGTACAGGTATTGTGTCTGTATCGTGTTATGGTTTTGTTCTGTTTTAATTATCACTTCTGCAGCATCTCAGGCGGAAAGAAATAACGAAACCGCACCGCATGGCTTCGGGTTCAATAATCCGGAAAACTACAGGGAGTATTTTCATCTGCACGGGGGAGCCGGCGCCATCAGGTATGTGGAAGAATTCGGCCCCGATGACTTCAAGACCAAGCACGAGTTCTTACGTGTGGGAGTGATTCCTGCCAAAGCCAGTATTGGAGAATACCGTTTGACGGATGCAGATGAATTGTTTGTCATCATGAACGGGCTCGTCTATGTAACCGTAAACGGTCGTACTGCAAGAATTGTTGGCGGATCGATGGTACCCGTCAGAATTAACGACACCATCGGAATATATAATCCGACCGACGAGGATATACAATTCGCATGGCTGGCAACCGCTTTAAAGAAAGGGGAGTATAATCCGGTCTATCTGAAAAATGACCTCACAAAAAAGCGATTTGAGGAACCCTGCCCGTTCACCTGGATGCCCGTTGATTACGGTAATTTCAGGATTACCATAAGATCAGCTCACGAGGGGAAAGGTCCTATATATGATACGTTCGGTCGGATTGGACCCAATTATTTTACCACCAACTTCGGTGCCTATTACCTTGTGCTGCCGCCGGGAACATCTATAGGATATCATAGGCATGAAACCAAGGAGGAACTATACTTCGTCGTCTCGGGCAGGGCACGGGGAACGGTCGATGATGTGACCCTTGATCTGAAACCCGGTGACTGCACCGTGGTGAATATCGACGGTAAGCATGGTATTTACAACAACGGAACGGAAGATCTGGGCCTGATCGTTACCCAGCTCTTGGTTTATCCGAGATTACAGGGAACGTCTTCTGTCAATCTGGGGGATGATCTGTCGAACCGGTGAGATTAATTTGTATAAAACTCAACTATGGATAATCAAAATGATAAATAAAATAATTATAGGCTTTAGCATACTGGTTTTTTCTCCTGAAACTGTATGGACTGATGTCCCCGAATATAACATAGAACGTACAGCAGAGAAGATAGTGATTGATGGCATATTGGACGAAGGTGATTGGGTAGCTGCAAAATCGGTAGGAGACTTTAAATTTCCCTGGTGGAAAGAGGGAGATAAGGAACAGACTGAAGTAAAAATGCTCTGGGATGACACATTCCTGTATGTCTCCTTTAACTGTCATGACAAGTATATATGGGCTGAAATCTATAATACAAATGCCGACACTTACAAGGATGATTGTGTGGAGTTATTCTGGAATCCGAATCCAGAAGCCGGTTTTATGTATAACATGTTTGAGATTAACTGTATCGGCAATCTCTTAAGTGTCAGCAATAACTTCCAACAAAGTATCTACGACCGTGAAAGCAGAATTCTGGTGCCTCATATAGCCCAGTCAATAATGGGTACGGTCAACAACGATGAGGATGTCGATTCAAACTGGACAATTGAAATGGCCTTCAGGTTTTCTGATTACACCGAGCTTTATAATGGATCCATACCTGTGGATGGCACGATGTGGCGTGTCGCTTTAAACCGCTGTGGCGGAAAAACCAACCGGCAATACAGCCAGTGGAGCCCGGCGCAGACTCCGAAGCCAGATCTTCATTCGCGGAAAGGAAAGGATTTTGGGAAAATTTTCTTCAGGAAAGATCCTGTTCGATAAACACGAAAATGATTATATAATTGTTTTCATAAACCAACAATATTTGAAAAAATGGATATCGAAAAATTGTTGTATTCAAAAATTGGCAGTCGCCGCACCTTTTTCAGGCAAATGCTTGCAGGTACTGCAGGTTTGACTTTAGGTTCTGTGTTACATTCAAAAGAAGCATCAGGATTATTGGGATCTGATAAAAGTGATGTATCGTTTCTCACAGGAACCGACCGCAGGGAACTTATTTACCAATCACTTAAACCTTTTAAAAAAGAGGTCGAAAAAGTCATCGGCGACCGGCAGATTGTTATAAAGGTTAATGCCGGATTAGCAACACCGGAATATTTTGATTGTTCGACCCATGTGGACCAACTCCGTGGCATACTGGATTTTCTTAAAGAGATTTATGACAGAGAAGTCATAATAACCGAGGGAACTGCGGCTGTAAAGTGCAGCACATTTATCGGATTTGAAAATTATGGCTATCTCTCGCTGGAAAAAGAGTACAACGTAAAGTTTACCGATGCCAACGATCAACCTTACTCACTCAAATGGATATACGCGGCGAAACATCATCCACAAGCTATCAATATCATAGATATGTTAATGGACCCGAACGTATATCTCATTTCCGCAGCCAGAATGAAAATCCACAATGCTGTTGTCGGAACGTATTCCCTCAAAAAACGTGGTAATGGGATAGCCCGTGTGTCATTACCGGAAAAAAGGTAACGCAAGAATCAATGAAAAGGGAAAAATGTATGGTGGTTCGCGTACGGTTTTGCATTACAATATATTTCTTGTCGCCAAAATGGATGTACAACCTGATCTCTCTGTGATCGATGGTATTGTAGCAATCGAAGGCGACGGACCTTGGGATGGTGATCCTCTTGAATATGGTGTCATATTGAGCAGCACCGATTGTATTGCCGCAGACCGTTTATGTACCGAATTGATGGGTATCGATCCCAAATACATGAAATATCTTGAATGGTGCGGCGATGCGTGAATGGGTAATTTCGATTTATCTAAAATTAATGTAAACGGCCCGAATTATAAAGATCATATTATTAAGTATAAAATGAATAAGAATTTTGAAGGGCAGGTAAAGTGGATACATGAAAATTTTGAATAAGAAACGATAATGACATGTAAAAATAACACTTTATTAGAACCAGCGAAAAATTCTCGTTTATACAGGTTCTACAAGGAGGATGCTTGAATGAATAAAATGTATAACATGATCACATTGTGCTTTGTATTGGTGATTTTGGAAAACAGCCTGTGTCTGGCACAACAGTTCAAAACGCCGGAAGAACGGCGCGAGTACGAGCAAAAGTATGACAAACTCAACATTATCAACAAAGCAGAAATGCGATCTGATACCTCAAAAGATTTTAACACAATACCTTCGGATTATCCCGAGGTTAAGGATTTTGATGTTTCAAAATCACTTACAACCATTGACTTCGCAATTGTTCAGGGATTGGATCCGTTCTATCTGGTTCGTCATCCAAAAGGCAATGGTATTTATGGCGGCTGGGGTGATGTGACAAGAGGACCTGATGGATGTTTCTATTTTTCTATTGGGAATCATCGTTCCTATGGAGGTGCTACTGCATACATTATCAGATATGACCCATCAACAAAAACCCAAAAGATCGTACTGGACTCTCAAAAGCTTATAGGTTGGACTGATGATGAGTTTGGCGAAGGAAAATTCCACGGTGATCCCGATATTGATCCGGGAGGTGACATGTGGTTATTAACCTTCTTTGGACCGTATCCCACGCAAGAGGAACTTGATAAAGGTATTTACCGCGGTGGTTATCTCGTGTATTACAATATTTTTACTGGTAAGAGTGAAAATTTGGGGATTCCACTAGAAGGCGAAAGTTGGCCCTATCATTGCTATGACTGGGAACGAGGTGTAGTTTTTGGTGTTGGAGAACTCAAGGGTATGGTCATTGCTTATGACACACGAGCGAGAAAAATGATTTACGGAGGCTGCCCCCCTCCGGATATTCACTGGCCCAGCCGTAACAATCTGCTTGACCGTGAAACAGGTAAAATTTATGCGACGAATTCAAAATCACGTGACCAAGAGTCCTATCATTTTGTTAGCTGGGAAAGGCAGAATAACAAATTCACCATCATGAAATGTGAAACACCCAAAAATCCCATAACAGGGAAAAGCGGATCTCTTCGCGCTTATACAAAGAAAAAAGATGATGATGGTGCATTTTGGTGTTTCGACCGCAACGGAACCTTATTCAAATTCTATCCTGAAGAGGACAGGACAGAACTGGTAGGTGTTAATTGGGGCAAATCTGGTAAATACATGGCGAACATGCGTTTCAGCCCCGGGAAAAGGTATATATATTATGTGATGGACGCAGCAACCGATGCAAGTGAATATGGAACGCCTGTAGTTCAGTACGATACAAAAACTAACCGTAAGAAAGTAATTGCTTTTCTCAATGATTTCTGTTTGGGCAAATACGGGTATTCACCGGGTGGGACATATGGATTTGAACTTGATGAAAAGGGTGAATCTATTTTTTTCTATACAAATGGCAGGTTTACAACAAAAGAGAAGGGTTCCGGGTATGGGCGCCCAGCAATTTTCCATGTTCATATACCTGAATCAGAACGCATTGAATAGGTATACAGACTATTTTTATTTCTCAATAAATGTCACATTTGAAAATGATGTAAATTTATACTTCACAAATTCAACGACCCAATCATTTTTTGGTTTTGAAAGATTGATATGGTCTTCTTGACGTGGACAACCATTATCAAGATTGTGTAGGTAATAATAATGAGTTTGATATGAAGAATATTGGATAATATATCTTACTTTTTTTACCAAAAAACACCCGGGGATTGGAGGTCTTAATCATGGCCGCCACGGGTAATTCCGGATTTGCTTTTCCCAGTTATATATACTGAGCGCTGCTTTTCGCGATTCAACTTTGCAGGTTTTCAGCCTATCCGGTTCAACAATCATTGCGTTGAGTGTTTCAGCAATACTTTCTGAATCCAGCGAGTCAAACAGATTTCCCATTCCGTTATCTTTTATCGTAAGGTTCAGAAACGGGAGATTGCTGGCAGCCACTGCAAGCCCGGCCATGGCATAATCGAAAAGTTTGTTCGGGGAAGAATATACAATACTGAGAGTGACATCACTGAAAGGCATAATTCCTATATCATGTTCGGCAAGAATTGGTAATGCACTATCCGGTTTATAGCGTCCGGTGAAGGTAACCTTATCAGTTAAACCTTCCGATTCAGCAATACGTTTCAGGTGTTCCTCCAGAGGGCCATAACCTGACAGGGTAAGCGTTCCATTATCGATATGCTTAAACGCCAGCACCAGTTCGGCAAGCCCCCTGAACGCCTGTAGTTTCCCCTGGTATATCATCCGTACCGGTGAATGTACTTTATCGGTATGAATCTCACCTTCATATATGTAAGGACAATTCATCACAACTGACGGGATTTCTTTGAGCTGATACTGCTCCTTCAGGAGGTCTGCGATCATCGGGTTCACTGTAACCACATAATCAGCATGGTTTATGCCTTCAGTTTCGATTTCCCGTAAAGCATCGTTCGGCTGGCTGCCGTGAACCCCGATACCTGACCAGTACTCATGAGAATCATAGAGGACAGATCGGGCGGTACCGTTTTTTTTGAGTGCTGAACCGGCAAAGAGCGTATCCACATCATTGCAGTGAACAAGATCGAATGTTTGACCGGCGAAAGTATCGATCATCATACGGTTTATTTTCATGTTACTCTTCATAAAGTGTTTAAAGTTCATAGTGAGCAAGTAATTTCGTAATGCCGTCTTCACTGGCGAGGATGGAACATCTTCATGGGCACGCGAGAGCACCTCTCCCATACCCGGGTGAAGGCGGCTCTGGAGCCAGTTGTACAGCTTTTTGAGAAAAAATACCTTACGATGGGGAAATCGGACAATTGAAAGGTTTTTATGTGTTTCTCTTGAGGGTTTGCGGTAAGGATTTGTACAGGCAACAATAACCCTGGCTCCCCATTCGCTCAGAGACACAGCGGTTCTGTAGACACGCGGATCCTCGAGAATTTCACCTATCAACAGAATAAGAACGTTCTTTACCGTATCAGTTTCGCGCATGAGATTAAAAGATTAGTAACAGGAAGTTAGGATTTGCAAATGATGGCTGACCTATTTCTTTTTTATAATGGTGATTCCAAGATCGGTGTCGACAGACTTTGGTCTAATGGTCAATGTATCATGGTTAAGTTCAGAAGCTCCCGCTGCTCCCTCGATGGAAAACCTCATATTTTTTATATTCGGCGCCGATAAGAGCAGATCCATTTCTTCCGGGAAAACAACACCCCTGATTCTCCATACATCCGTGCCAAATTCAATGGTTTTTAATACCATTTCACGGCTTATCCACCAGCGGGTCAGTTCAATTCCAGTCATGGAACGGGCACTGTCAAGACGAAAACGTGACAGTAATGACTGGTAAAAATGATTAAGCTCGGGAATTTCCAAAGCGTCCATATTATCCGGATGAATATTAATACCAAAAAGACCGCCAGCTGCCTTTGTATAAAGGTAGGTTTCGGTAATACGCCGCATAACCTGATCAATGCTGTTGTCCCCACGGATAAAAACGGTATCCATAAAGTTCAGGGGAATCTCAACAATGTTACCGGCAGCGGTGCCGGTGTGATACGGGAAAAACGGTGAAGCCATTCCATTACGGAAACCGACTCTATCGCTGAATCCCAGTGTGGCATCATATAATAAACCTGCATCGGATGCCGCCTCAAGTGTTTGGTGGTGGCGAAACATGAGATAATGGTGGCGTACCCCCAGGAGCTTGAAACCAAGTCGGTTATCAAACGACTCCAGTTGTCTCTTGAGTTCCCTTGCGGAACTGAAAGCCAGCCGGGTTCCGTGAAGCGCCAGTTCACAGTCGTTATCAATTATCCGCCTGATCATGGATGTTATCTCTACGGGACGCCTGTGGTAAATCGGATCGTAATCGTTTTCACGCTTGTTGAACTCACCGCCGAACGGAGCAAAAAACCACGTCGACTTGAATCCATTCCCGTTTTCCATGAATAACAATTCATCAAATAACCAGTAGGGATCGCGTCCTTTCAATGCCTCAGCAATAGAAGCTATTGTGTTAAACAAACGCTTAAACCTGAACCGGAAGAGATCGCTGAAACCCATCAGCACCTCGTAGACTGACCGTTTCGCTGTCCACTTCCGAACACGGTCAACATCGTGGCTTAAAAACAGGGCAAGAGGAGCTGATGACGGCCATCTCGGTATTGACAGGAGTGGAATGCCGAGTTGTCTGAACATATACCGGATAGCATTCTCGATAAGATTGAAATGAAGCGATACTGCCGGTGTATAGGTTACACTCTCAGGAGGGGGATTGGGGCGTCCGAAATCGTCCGTCCCGGTATACTGCTCTAGTTCACCCGACAATATACGTATCGTTGCTTTGATAAGATCAGCGGTAAAAAGAAGCGTGAGTACTTCCCCCGTTTTTCCCACCAGGACAAGAGAGCCTCCCTCAAAGGTCTTAACAAAGCTGGAGAATCCTTTTCGTTCAATTCTCTGCATGGTAGCAAGTATCGGCGCTTTTACAGTCATGGTCTCATAGTGGCACGGCTCATCCGGTACCTGGTCATCTTTCATGGAGGGAAGTGCGATGATTCCAGAATAATGTTCGTTTAACTGCCAGAGCGATTCGGGAGACACATCACCGTATACAAGCGCCACCGGTGAACGCGGCCCGCCCTCGTACAGTCCGATAGGTATCCCGGAATGCACGCGAAAATTACGTGTAAAGAGCGCCGCAGGTCCCTCTGAGGGATCCGTTAATATCAAATCTATCATCTGGCAAACCTTTTAATCTTAGAATATGTATTGAAAGCCATTCGCACCATTCCCGATGAGTATCTCTCAGTAACGTAATACGGCGTCAGTACTCCCCCGAATCCTTTCTTAAAAAATGCAATAGAAGGAATATTCGCTCCAACCATATCCAGTTTTTTATGCACATCTGCATGGCGCTTTATTGCATCCCAAAACTGAAGAGAATAAGCTCCCGTTGCATTCTTTTCGGGAATTGAACCGCTGATCCATGTATACACCCGGTCTGTGTCATGTACGAGAATCACAGCAGAAATGACCTGACCACCGCTTCCACGTACAGTACGCATTTCTGCAAAATCGGAGTGCATTATTTCATCAACCATAGAAGTTATTCTTCCACGCTCAACCGGCGGTTCAGAACCTCGGTCCTTATAAATTCGCTCATATAATTCCATAAAGTGTTCAATATCTATTTTTCCGCACAGTTCAAGGGAGGATTCAGCTTTACGGATTACCTTTCGCACACGACGTTCCATATGATCCCAGAGTTTCCCCGTATCCGTTATATCTATTTCGTACGTGTACTGGATTTTTCCGGTCCATTCAGCCCATGTTAATGGTCTAATATCCGTAAATCCGGGCGAATGAACAAGAAAAATATGATGATATCGCGCACTCAAATCAATAATGAGATGCTCGGCGCATACCGCGTTAAAACTCTCTGCTTCCGAGCGTCGTTTACCCGAATCAGGTCGGAATACAATGCCTCCGTACGGAGTCATAACCGGGGATGACGCTTTCTTGAAAGGTCCGTGAGCAACATGGATAAATGATACACCGGCAACCAGTTGATCGCCCTCCCATACTCCCATAATACGCGGTTCACCGCCATGAGCTTTACCTGCCGATTTCAGCCATGAAGATGTCGAAAAAATGGTTCCCTGGGGAGAAGACTCAACAAAGCTATCCCACAGGGATATATCTTCAATTTCACTCACTGTCAGATTTTGTGCCATGAAATATACCTCTCCAAAAATCCCTGATATCAGAAATCTTTATAAAACCGGCCCATGATCCAAAAAATAAATATGCTCCAAAAAATATAGGCAATGAAAATAAAATTGTCCGGCCATCATCAACAAATCCCACTGTGAACCCAAATGCAAAGATAACAGCTAATACGCAGGTTATTCCTACTGAAAAAAGAAACTTGAAGGGTATGAGCTGGTCCAGCATAACATTCAATTCTTTTACAATTATATAAAGAAGCACGGAAATATGAAAGACTGTCGAAACAACAGTGGCTACTGCAGGGCCAATAAATCCCATCTTCAGAGCAAGCACAATATTCAGAATGAAATTGACACTAAGGGATGCAAAAGCACTCCAAAACACAGTACGTGACCGTCCGAGCGCAAGTACAATACCGCCGTATGAAGCTATTCTCAGGGGCATTAACAGTAAATAAATACGGAAAGGTTCCACCGCACCTCGGAATTCTGATTTAAACACGAATGGTATAATATGATCGGCAAATACATATAAATAGATGAAAATCGGCCAGATGATTTTAGAGGATAACTTAAATGTTTTCGCAACGAGCTTTACAAATCCCCCCCTGTCATCTTGGTGATGAAGCTGATTAAGCACAGGAGAGAGAACACTGTAAATTGATGAAACAACAACCGCAATAAAAGGGATCTCGATCGCTCCGACATAATACACACCGAGCACCTGGGTTCCGAAGAAAATTGAAACCACGAACTTGTCCAGCCAGCGAGAAATAATATCGATCGCATTCGAGAGAGCGACAGGCAGAGAGAAGCTCAATTGAAGCAAGATCATGCTTTTGCCACGAAATAAATGTATCCTGCCTGTTTCGGAATGCATTCTGAAAAGCAGAACCAGTGACAGGATATACTTACACAGGCCGAAAACTGCCATGGCCTCAAAAAGCATATACGTTGTGCTTTCCCCGAAGTAGTGCCATAATGTCAGACCGAAAAAAAAGAGCGCATGAAGTACGGATAACGTGAAAAGATAATGCAGCCGCTTGAAAGTAATAAAAACAGGATCGATAAACGCCGAGGCAATGAGAAATGCACCGTAAATCCCGAAAATCCTGAGTTGCGGTTCAATAGCTGGATTATGCTGTAACTCTGCAAAATAGGATGCCCCGAACCAGAATACCAGTGCAATAAAAATGCTGCATGCTGCAAGGATGATAAGTGTCTGCCCGAGAAATCGAGGCCTCTCTTCTTCCGTTAATCGCGGCAGGAAAAAATACATGGTCTCAGGAATACCCAGCGTCACTATAATGAAAAGTGCGCTGAACATGAAGACCTGCTGGAAAGAACCGAATGTCTCGGTTCCCATGGATCGGGCAAGACCGACATTCATGATAAAAATGCTTGCTACATAGAGACTTCGGCCTGTACCGACAACTGCCGCTCTATTTCCGTAATCTTTCGATTCAAACATGCTTCAAGATTCACCGTTAAAAAAATTTTATAATAAAGGGATAAGCGAACTGAGGCACACTGTTGTTATACCGATGCTTTCGCTCTCTGTTCTTTTGAGCCGTTGCTTTTATTATTCATCCTTTTTTACAGCCCTGACTGCCATATAAGATTGCCTTGCCAGAAGCTTGCAGGCCAATGCATCCATGACACGCCAGATTGAATACGGCAGAAAAAAGGTTAATCCGGCTATACCGAGATGTTCCGTGTGTATGTTTGCAAATGTAATACATTTCTGAAGTTCAAACCCCGATTTTAAAAGCATATGTTCCATAATTTTTTCATCAAACGTGTGCAGATGGGCGTTAACCGGAGTTTTTTTATTGCAGTGAATGCACAGTATCTCTTCGATGCGTTCGCGGTAAGGTGTGGAAACAATACAATAACCACCTGGCCGAATGATACGGGCAATTTCATTCAATGCATCATGGGGCTTTTCAAGGTGCTCAAGAACCTCGCTGGCAACCACAGCATCAAAATGCGCATCACAAAACGGAAGGTTATATATGTCGCCGCTGATAAAGGGAATTGCAATATTGCGTTTTTTGAGTCTGACTGATGCCCGCTTGAGGCTGTCAAGCCCAAGGTCGATAGCGCTTACCCGGAAACCCTTTCTGTGAAGTATTTCCGAAAGCCAGCCCGACCCACACCCAAGATCAAGAACCTGTGTCACTTTTTCTTTTTGAACAAGACCCGAAACCACCCTGAGCCGCCTTTTTTCCTGATATCTCCGAAAGTGTCTCATATCTTCAGGCATGGGCATTTCATAGGCATCGAGTGTATAATGGGTGGTGTAATCGAAGCAGTTTATAGGAATATCCTCTTATTCAGCTTGTATTTTAAATTGTGTGAGTATTGAATCAAACTTCCCTTTCTCAATAAGCTCCAGGAATATTCCCCCAACTTCCGGATCACTCACTGTTCTAAAAATTGTTATATTTTTTAGTCCAATTAGAAACAGACTCTATGGTTTTCATGCTTTATAAGCACCAATCACAGCTATTAAAAAAGCGAGTATGCTTCCGATAATAAATAGCAGTTTTTGTAACCTGGTCATTGCGATCTCCAATAAAAAAAAGTCCGTATTTATTAATCTCTCAGCTTTCGGTTTTCTGGATAGTCTCTCTTTGTAATTTAGCCGGATGCTTACTGCTTACAGAAGGTCATCCAGCGAAGGGCTCCAGAAGGAATGGTAACCGTCGTGTTCATGGAAAAGAATATTATCCTGTTTGTTAAAAACCTTGTACACATCACTGATTTTTGCAAAAGCCCTCCGCGCACTCTCTATCGGAAATATAGCATCTTTTCTTCCCGACTGTACAATAAGAAAACGTGGGGCGATCAATCCTGCAATATCGGGAAAATCCGCCCATCTGGCTAACTCCGGGATATAATTGCAGCTGCAGTGACGTATTGCGAGAATAGAATCCTTTGCCTCGGTAATATAGCCCGAGATCAGAGCCCGCCTGATCCTGTCATCCAGGGCCGCTGTGTACATGGTCATCATTCCACCGCCGGAAAGCCCGACACATGCCAGATCGGTCAGGTCAAATTCGCTCCGGGTCGACATCCAGTCAATCAATGTGCAGATGTCTTTTGCCCTTATACCAATAAGAGTCTTTCCTAGCTGTACCGCGTTTAAAAACGGTTTTTCACAACCACCGTCAAACCCAGGACGTGCATCCTCCACCATATCAACACGTTCACCGAAGGCAAATAGTTCCGGTGCCACCGCACACCAGCCTCTTTTTACACACTGAACAGCATAATCAGTATTGAGAATCCCTATGAGTTCCCTGGCTTCATCATTTACGGGCATATTGAAAATATCACGCGCACCGTTCCCGTGGCCGTGAAGACAGAGAACTGTTTTATATACTTTTTGACCTGAGCGTGGTTTAAGCACATAAAACGACATAGAACGCCCCGGAACGATCTCAATTTCCCATTTCTCCAGTGTATAGTCGGTAAATGTTTTTTCCTCAAGAAGCTTCCCCGGGTATTCGGTTTTTCCGGGTTCGTGGTGTTCCCCTATCAGATCCCACAATTTTGCACGAAGTTTTTTCTGCCATTCTTCGACATCTTTTATCTTTGATCCCGTGAAAGTCAGCTTTGGTTTTATGTTATTCGTTTCTTTCTCAATATATGCCAGAGGCGAATACCGCAAGGGCGATTTTTTTATAATCTTTTTAGGTGGAAACGGATTTTCATCTACAGCACCCAAAACATTATTTCCCGATATGGCTCCAAGGGACATAACTACACTACCTTTCAGAATATCTCGACGTTTCATGATTTGTGTCATGGTGTTTAGTTCCTTTTTTCATATTTTACTCTACGCTTGTACTTTTTCTATCCATAAAATACACTCTGAAAATAACATATAAGTTTAAAATATACATTACAAAATATCATATAGAAACTTTTTTATGAATCTATATGGAATAACTATACGTAAAACATAGTCGCGATGTCAAAAACATATTCTTAATCATATTATCACATGATATATATAACAAATAAATATTATTTTTGTTGGGCTTTTAAATACTCTAAATATTTTGTATATTTTGTTGTATATTTTATTAACGGTAGTTCAAAATATTCAATAAAGGAAGGAAAAGATAGATGAGCGCAAAACAACAATCACCCTCGAGTGAAACTCGATCGTTCAAGGCGGAAGTCAAACAGATTCTTGATATTGTCATCCGCTCACTTTACACTCATCGAGAGATTTTTATCCGGGAACTGATATCTAACGCTTCCGATGCGTTGGAAAAAATGCGTCATTTTTCACTAATTCAAAAAAATTACACGGACAAAGACGCTCCTTTTGAGATCAGGATTGAAACCGATCCAAAAAATCATACATTCATCATAACTGACACCGGTATCGGAATGACTCACGACGAACTGGTCAACAATCTGGGAACAATAGCGAGGTCCGGCACACGCGAGTTTCTTGAAAACATAGCCAAGGATAAGAAGTTTAATTCGGAATTGATCGGGAAATTCGGTGTCGGCTTCTATTCAGCCTTCATGGCCGCCGACAGAGTCAGTGTAAG
Source organism: Candidatus Latescibacterota bacterium (assembly GCA_042572165.1). GTDB lineage: Bacteria > Latescibacterota > Latescibacteria > Latescibacterales > Latescibacteraceae > JBHPFF01. Next base: position 16,141 of record JBHPFF010000057.1, read on the forward strand.
GACTCGGTCGTTTAAATCCTCTGCAAAAGGGTATGAGTGGCATAATGACGGTGTCGGGGAATATACAATTGCTGAATCGAAAGAGCTTCCCCGCGGAACCACTGTCATTGTTAAGCTCAAGGAAGATGCACATGAATTTGAAAATGCAGAAAACATCAAGGGTATAATAAAAAAATATTCTAATTTCGTTCCCTTTCCGATCTATGTTACCGGTGAAAAAGTGAATACCGTCCAGGCAATATGGTCAAAAACGCCATCGGATGTTGCCGATACGGAATACAGAGAATTTTTCAGGTTCCTCACGAATTCTGATGACGAACCGATGTACCGTCTTCATCTATCATCAGATGCACCGTTGCAGCTTTCGACCATCCTTTATGTGCCTGCCCGTAACATTGAGAGTTTCGGTTTTATGAAACTCAAGCCCTCGGTCAATCTTTACTGTAAAAAAATCCTTGTCCAGCAGCACACCGATAAACTTTTGCCTGATTACATGCGGTTTGTTACCGGAGTTGTCGATTCTGCCGATCTGCCTCTCAATATATCGCGTGAAACCCTTCAGGATAATCTCGTTTTCCGCAAGCTTGGAAAATTCCTTGCCAGGAGGTTTCTCCGCTTTTTAGGGGAAGAAGCGCCAAAAGATGAGAAGAAATACGGGGATTTCTGGAAAACATTCGGCTCATTTATCAAAGAGGGGATCGTATCCGATTTTGAACACCGCCTTGAACTGGCAAAACTGCTCCGGTTCAAAAGCAGTCATACAGACACTGAAGCGTGGGCGTCTTTTGCAGATTACAGCAGCCGTCTAAAAGAGAACCAGGATACGATTTACTATATCAACGGCCGTTCACGTAAAGATATTGAACGTGGCCCTTACATGGAAACATTCAGGAAACGTGACATCGAGGTTCTCTATCTATTTGATCCTGTTGATGATTTCGTTATGACCTCTCTCGTCGATTATGAGGGCAAAAACATTTACCGACTATACACTGGAGAAATGGGAAATTGAGATC
>JBHPFF010000058.1:0-16687 GCA_042572165.1 Candidatus Latescibacterota bacterium
ATGGTATTGTAACTGTTGATATTAAACAGGTTAGCTTAGGTGGATTTTAACATTAAGAAAAGTGTATAAGTTAATGGTTTCGCAAGTAGAATAGGGAAAAACGTGGATATTTTATACTTAGGAAGGCCTGTTTTCATTGGTTGAAAAATATGTAAAAAAATATATAACACAAAATGCATGAATTCCATCCTCAGTGGAGGTAGATAACGATTTTTTGTAAAGCTTTTCTTTGGTTGTAGTATTGCATAGTTGCATGTACGGGATTTTTTTCACATATTATTAGTTTTCTGAGAAGAAATAGTCGTTGAATATACCGCCCTCATATTTTGATATTTTAAAGGTAATCATATAAGTGCTTACATATGCCGAGGTTCATTACCGTCCCTGGTTCGTTCCGAGCCTGATATCTATGAGATCACCGGAGATAGTCTGTGATGCTCCTACCCGCGTCGAGCCCGGACGGCCAATACCTCTGTTTGTCTTTGTTAAGGATGCCGACCGTTACCCAATCGAACTGGAAACTATTGTCATCCATACAGTTTATGAGAGCGGTGTCGAGAAGGTTGCACGGTTTCCATACGGCGGTATAAGCCTGAATTCACCCATATGGTGGGATTCGTTCAATATTGTACCCGAATTCAACGGTTCAGTAAAACTTTATCCCCATGTTATATACAAAAAAGGCAGGAAAAGGAGTGTTGTTCGTGTGGACAACTACCGGGGGAGCACAGGCAGCCCGTTGATAGTCCATGCAGCATCCGATCACTTTCCGGGTGGTGAAGGATGGTATCGCGGAGATATTCACTGCCATACATATTATACTTCAGACCAGGTTGAGTTCGGGGCGCCGATCGAGGCTTTGACACTTGCTGCACACTGTATGGGATTGGACTGGATAGCAGTAACCGATCACTCGTATGATCTCGATGACCTGACAAATGATTGTTTCAAGGAAGATATCCTGTTGACCAAATGGCGCCTTATGAAAAACACGGTGGACATCCTTAATGAAACATTTACTGTTATCCCCGGAGAAGAGGTAACCTGCCGGACTAATGCGAACCGTAACTGCCATATGCTTGCATTGAATTCTGAAAGATTCATAAAAGGTTCAGGGGATGGCGGCGAACGCGGGATGAAAAACACTACCGAATTGTCGGTCGGGGAAGCTGCGGCAGTATGCATTGAATGGGGAGGTATTGCCTGTGCCTCTCACCCGATGGAGAAAATACCCATGCTCGAAAGAGTTTTGTTAAATCGCGGAGAATGGACACAAACCGACCTTGAAACACCCGGTGTTACCGCAATGCAAATCCATAATGGAGCGCGGGATAGGGGATTTACCGAGGGCATGAAAGCATGGATCCACATGCTCCTGAAAGGCAGAAGGATAATCGCTTTCGGGGGGAGTGATTCTCACGGGGATATGAATCGAAAACGCTCGGTCGGGCTGCCGTTTTGTTACCTTTGTGAGAGGAAAAATCATACTCTTGGATATGTTCAGACTGTAGCGCGGGCACGGTCAAATAAACGTGAAGATATATTAGAGGCCCTCAGAAGTGGGCATAGTATAGTAACCGAGGGTCCATTCATTAATCTCACAGTGGCTTCAGGTGAGGTTGTCGAATATCCCGGTGGATCGCTGCCTTGCGGGAATCTTGCTGTCAGGGCAGGGTTTCATTCGTCCCATGAATTTGGTTCACTGAAATCAGGCCGTATTTTTGCCGGTGTAAAGGGAGAAACCGTGGAACGAACAATCGGAGATGTGACCAATTTTCATTCCGATTACAATGAAGTTTTTGAAGGAACATGTGCTCTGGACAATATGCTCTATATTAGGGCAGAGTGTGAAACTCACAGCGGTAAGATGTGCTTTACCAATCCTGTCTGGATTGAATGATATGTGATTTTTAGTTAATTTTTATAGAAATTCTGTTATCATAAAAAATTCGGTTATAGTGAATATAATTTTTATTAATAAATGTATTTCTCAACTTCTTTTTATTAATAAAAAGAAGTTGAGAAATACATTTTTAATTGGGAGGTACATTTTGAATAAACATATATGGGTATTACAGTATATGATAGTTCTATGGAGTATTCTGTTGACATCATGTTCAGGAAAAAAACTCCCCGCAAACATTACCCAGTATGCTGATCCGACATATGTTACCGGCATAGCGCTTTATGATGGTGCGGTTTACTGTGCCACAAAAGGCGGTCTGGTAAAATGGGAATTTCCTGAGAAGAAATTCACTATTTACACAACTGCTGATGGCTTACCCGGGAATGTTCTGAGCGATGTGGTTGCGGATGAAGAAGGACTCTTATGGGTGGGTTCAAACAATGGCATCGGAGTGTTTGACGGTACATCATGGAAATACTATAACGAGTCTCACGGGCTTCCTTCCGCCGAAATCAATGATCTTGAATTGGACAGAAACGGTAAAATGTGGATAGCAACAGCCAGTGGGGTTGCTTCATTTGAGAGAGGAAGTTTTTCCGTGCTTGAAGATAAGGGAAGCCCCGGAAGACAGGCGGTAAATTGTGTGTACTTTGACCTGGGCAACAATATCTGGATATGTTCCGAAAATGAGGGTATTTTTACATTCTCTGAGGATCGGTGGAGTATTTGGGATACCAAAAGCGGCCTGGCAACCAATGATATTACCGCAATAACCCAGGCGTGGGACCGGAGTATGTGGTGTTCCTCATGGATGGCGATCCAGAGATCGGACGGAGTCGGATGGAAATCATATTCATCTAAGGATAACCTTGGGACATTTGAAGCTCGATACCTGAAATCTACCGGTGACAGATTGTGGTTTTTTACTCCGAATGGAGTTCATGCCCTGAAAGGTATGGAATGGTTTCATTTTACCGAAGATGAGGGGCTGATATCAAACGATGTTACCTGCGGTTTCATAAAATCCAATAATGAAGTATATGTAGGTACCATAGATGGTATGAGCGTTATCACTGATGGCACCATTGAAAATTATTTTATTCCAAACAGTCTGGTGGGCCATAACTGCATCTCCGTGAGTATCGATGAACAGGACAGGATATGGATCGGGACATGGGAAACCGGACTGAGTTTGAACGATTCGGGATACTGGATACAGCCGGCGGCTCAGGACGAAAGTTTGCTTGAAACAGTCCGAAGTATTGTGTACGCTCCTGATGGTGGAATGGTTTTTAATACCATAAGTGGAGTTGTTTTCTATAACAATAATATGTGGAAACGACACATGCGTATAAATGGTGTTTCCGGCAACGATGTGCGCTGCGGAATTTATGACAGTGAGGGACGTTACTGGGCAGGAACAGAGTCGGGAATCTGTTTTTATGATAAAGGTCGCTGGAGAAGGTTGCGGGAAGCACATGGACTTCCATCCGAAGACACCTGGGCCTGTGCGAAAGATTCAAATAATATTCTGTGGTTCGGAACTACGAAGGGAATAGTTTCGATTTCGGATAACGTTATGAGTGACAGAACATCGGAAATCGGTCTGGAAAATGTTGATGTACGTTCGATAGCGATCGATGGAGACAGGGTTCTTTTCGGAACGACCGATGGGAAAGTTATCGTATACGAAAACGGATCATGGGATGTGTATGGCAACAGTTATCTTGATACTGAGAAGGGAATCTATGCAATAGCTGTGGAACCCTCCGGAGATATCTGGTTCGGAACAGATGGTGATGGCATTATACTCTGTAATAACGGAAATAAATCCCGGTACACCACGGAAGATGGGCTTCCCTCGAATTACGTACGCGCCCTCGCATTTAAAAACGGGATATTATGGGTGGCATGTTACGAGGGAGTTGCAACGATCGAGGTTCAACGCGATGAAAAGTAACTCTTCTGAAAATGCATACATCATATTTGTAAATATTTTCATTTAATCCAAATAATTTAAAAAACATGAAACCTTAGTTTGGAGAGGCTAACTCACCATTCTACAAAACACCTAAACTCGTCCCCTGAAGCTTTCTCCTGCAAAGAGAAGGGGAGTTTTGAAAAGATTTAAATTATGAAGAAATATTTGTTTTTCCTGGTGTTTTTTATCGTATCGGCCTCTATTGCTCTCAATGCGCTCGAACCAATATTTATTCCTGTCAAGATCGACGGCCCGGTTCATGACCCGGATAACGACACATTCTGGTATGGCCCGTTTAACGAGGGACATTCAGTTCTCGATGTTAACGGAGATGGAACACTGGACATCACCTGCGGAGCAAACTGGTACGAGGGACCGGACTGGATCAAACATGAGGGTTTTCGGGATAAAGATGTTGTGTGCGAATTTCCTCTTGATGTCAATAAAGATGGGAGAATGGATATTGTCAGCGGGGGATGGTTTGAAAACGGAATATGCTGGTATGAAAACCCGGGCAAAACCGGTGTGAAATGGAAAACCACAAAAATTATGACCCAAAAGTCGACAGAGGGACTCGTTGTCAAGGATATCGACAATGATGGTGACCAAGACATTCTTATAAATCATTGGGCTAACGAGCCGGATCAGCAGCTCACCTGGCTGGAACTATTGGATGATAAACCTGAGTTCAGGGTGCATCTTTTGGGGAACAAAGGTAACACTCATGGAGGCGGGGTGGGAGATATCAACGGCGACGGGCGAAAGGATATTGTGACATCCGCAGGATGGTATGAGGCTCCTCAAGAACCCGCCGAAGGAGAATGGATATATCATGGCGAGTTTCAGCTTCCTGTATATCCCGAACAGGAAGCAAGTTTGGGCATTATTGTTTTTGATATTAACGGCGATGGTTTAAATGATTTCATTTACGGTAATGGTCACGGGTATGGTCTGTTCTGGGTAGAACAGCAAAGAGGCGGAAAGTGGACGACTCATACCATTGAGGACAGCTTTGGTCAGTTCCATACACTGGTACTTGCCGATGTTGACCAGAACGGTATTCCTGATCTGGTGACCGGCAAACGGCTGCGCGGGCATGACGGACACGACAAGAGCAGTTTTGATCCACTGTTTGTTTTCTGGTACGAGATCAACGGCGGCGAATTCAAACGGCATGTTCTTTACTATAATCACCTGCCGTGGTATAAAAATATGGAATTGAAAAAAACACCGCCCAATTATGCGATCGGCGGTGGTACGAATATCACAGTAAAAGATCTCAATAAAGATGGTCTGGTCGATATTGTATGTTCAGGCAAAAGCGGGCTGTATCTCTTCCTTAATAGAGGACTTCCGCCGACACCACGGCTGGAATAGCTGTCCATATCCGGATGGGGTGCAACTGTCCGGTTAAACTTTGAGAGATTAATGGTAATTTACTATAACATGAAGTGAGCAGTTCTTTTGTAGGGGCAACCCTTGCGGTTGCCCTCAAAATCTAAAATACGTATACAATTTGCGGGCAGAGGCAAACCCTGCCCCGACTATAATTTCCGAACCAATTGAGTGAAACTGTTATCACTGAGTTTATAGTATTGTTTTTTTTCGTTATTTACTTATAAAACTTTGCCAAAGTTTAGTACTCTTTTTAAATGAATAAAGAAAAATTGTCACTTTACAGGGCAAGTGGGTAATCCAATTTATTCACCTGCCGGATCGAATGTAATCCCCTCGAGTCTGTCACCATCGAGATCGCAAATATTGAGAGCAATTTTTACCGGCTGGTTCTTTTCATTAGTCTTCTTAACCTCGACTATGAGAGTGTTTTCACCCTTGCGCAGTGTTATGAATGACGTTGGTGTCGGATCATACGGAAAAGGATTAGTATTATATCGCCTTCTCCGTCCGTTGAGATACGAAGTGAACGTGCCACCATCGATACCGACAAGAAGTTGACCAACAATCCCCATCTTCAAAGCGTTCACGTTGACAGCAAGGTAGAACAGCGAATTTTCCCTGATATCAGTACTACCGGGTATTGGGTAAAGGAGGCATTCCTTATAGCGCCCGCGACCCACTAAAGGTTCATTATCAATAATAGCATCCCCGTCGAGAAGTTTCCATTCGTTGTCGTCAATCCGATCGCCAAGATTTGGTTTAAGATCACCAACTTTTTCAAGCTGTTTGCTGACCGGGCCTAACATCCGCCATTTACGAACTCCGCGTGCAACATATTTGTTTGATGCCCGTGCATAATTTACTTTTATGGATTTGACCGATGGCCCGGCGATGTTGATACGGTCAGGGCGCCATTCACCAAGTTTTTTCATGTTTGCCCAACGCAGGATATCAAAATCAAGTGGATTGAATCCCATGGTCATATTGGTTACAGCCTCTGCGGCAACAATATCTCCACCCGCAACAACGATGTTATGATTAATTCCGATGCCCATCTGACCGCTGTGATGATTCATAACTGCCCAAAATCCCTCCGCGACACCATAATCGGGATTAATCGCACAGGTGAGGTCGACAATCCCCCGGACGAGATTGAGATCACTCCCTTTATGAAATACTCCCTTATGCGTCACTATTGGATCATAGGAGGTTGAATGCACACAGCCGATGAAATTCTTCATGAACAGTGTCGTACCAACGCTCCCATGGGTTTTTATCACGGGTACGGTGATAAGGATATCTTTCTCAAGGACGGTTCTTGGCATAAATACACCTTTACGTCGCGTTGGTTCTTTGTCGGATGTACCGTCCCTGTCGCCAGGAGGAGTAAACTGTAAAGCACCTATTCCGGTCTTATATGGATCGAAATCGGTCACATAAACTCCCTCATCTTCGTTGAGGTCTACTATATCTACGACAGAATTGTTTTTTCCATTGAGTTGATCGACGATTTTTGTATACGAAAGATTGTCAAATCCCTTAAACTCGTAATTCCAGCCGTCTACATAGTTTCCAGGCTTTATTTTCCCTTTTGCATCATACCATTCTGCCGGACCCTCGGCAATAGTGATACGTCGTGGGGCAATTTTCTCAATGAGATATTCGGTTACCGCTTTAATTACCCGCAGATCAGTTACGAGCGCAAGAGCGTCCTGTTCTCTTTCGAAATTCGGTGCAAGCCCCGGGCGGCCATAGTATCCCTCCTTAGAAAGCCAGACTATCCGGACGATGTTCGTTTTGATAACAACCCAACTATCTTTTTTTACGATATTGAGCAGACTCCGCGACGATGTATCGCGATCTAAAGCGAGCCAGGTAATATCCCGAATCTGTTCGTATGTAAGCTCGACATCGAGAGGAGCCGGATTGCGAAGCTCTGACTCATTGGATGCAGCGATTGTTACAAGGGGCTTATCTCCATCAGTCATTTGTTGTGCTGCGCAGGCTTCCTTTTGATGTGTCAACTGATCAAGACCGATTCCGCTCAGCAAAGAACCGGTCGTAGTTGTTTTGATGAATTCACGTCGTTTCATTGCTAATCTCTCCTATGTTTGTAAATTATACCTCGTCAGAACCTTTTGGTCATACCGAGTTAAAATAAAAGTGTATATACCGTCAGAAACATTATTAGTTTCCGCCTTTTAATTTAAGTTATACTTTCAGGCAATATAACATTCTTATATCTAATTTTACCCAAATCATATAATATAAGACTCTGACATCCTGCTTTCAATTTATCCGAATTATTAGAAAAGTCAAGGTGAAGTTGGCTGCGAGGCTGGAAAGCGTATGGAAAAATAGATACATATTTAAAGAATACAGTCTGCATTATATCACATTGATATACAACCTTACTTTATACCGTGAAAATATCATTTATTTATTGTGCAATCTGTTCGTGCACTTCCTTTCTATGTCATATCCTTTTTTCATGATTAGCTCCTTTTCAATACCACAATCCCGCCTATATCCACCGGATGATCGAGAGAGAGCGAACCGTTTTCTTCTTTTACCGTAACCGCTTTCCCGGAGGATTTTAGAAAAATGTTCATCGTTGTGAGACGGTATGTCCCTCTGGCGCCCTCGATGCGTGTCAGTATCAGCGGGTTAGCCGTGCCGTTATACAGGTAAATATTTTCAGAATCCTGAGGATTTACAGAGATTACTGACGGCCAATGTTTCAGGAATGCCGGAATGAAAGAATATCCCGGTGAGGACACCCGTGCAACAGAGTAATGAAAATCGTTGCTCAGGGGATCGAAATCTCCATGAATAAGTCTATCTATGTTCTCGTTGTAAAAGTCCAGCCATGCTTTGGTTATGGCGAAATGATCTTTAGGAAGACCATCGAAATCAACCGACAGCGTGGGAACGCCGTACAGCGACAAAATTGCCATGAACCGTGACACATCCTCATTGCTTACTTCCGGTGTCCAGTAGGCATAATCGGCATGGGGAGCAACACCGATGCACCATGAACGGAGCAGTGTCAGGTGACGCCGGATGTGATCGGGATCGGAGGGTGCATCCTGTCCGCGATATATTGAAGCGAACTGCCTGTTAGCGATATTGGAATAATTGAGACGGTACTCGATAATGGCATCGGGTTTCACCTTTCTGATCGATTCCGCCATTATGCGCATAGCTTCTCGTGAACCGTCGGCAACAAAATCCAGCGAATGCTCGTGGTCCGCCTCGCAGTTAATCATCTTTACCGTACTGGCATCGAGAAAATCTATTTTCAGACCGTCCAGGTCATATTTTTCCATAAGTTCACCGGCGATACTTCCTGCCCGTTCGCGGACCTCACGGCAGCGGACACAGAGATTGCCAGAGGGTTTCCCATTTTCCACCACACGATACTTTTCATATTCTTTAGAACGTCCCCAGTCAAACGGCCGGTACCAGATGATAACCTTGAGTCCCATGATTCTTATATCCCGGACAAGGCTCTTCATATCGGGAATTTTTTTCGTATTCAGTTCCCAGTCGCCTGTGTTAATAAACCAACCGGAATCAATTTCAAACGTAGTAATTCCCAGTTCCCTGCATTTCCTGGCAAACCGGAGAATATCGTCTTGATTCTGATTGCCTTTGAGCGGATACCAGGAATTGAATGCCGGGCTATAACAGAATTCAGGGGTATCATAGGTTAATCCCAACTCCCTGTCATACCATTCCACAAAGTTTGAAACTGCTTTATTCCAGTGGATATCTTCGAGGTCGATGTACACAGTTTCGTTAAATGCATCTACCGTAAAGCTCCTGTCTTCCGCAAATCGATTTATAGTCATGTGGAAATCCTTCCCGCCGTAATCGACTGCAAAACGGAGGGAACCGTCACCGGTCTGATCCTTGAAAGCCATGAGGCCGCGGTTTCTGCCGAAGCGGTTCTGGATTTCGGTAAGAAGAGAACCATCGTGACCTCCGGCTGGAATTCTGGCTCCCCACGGCAGACTGATGTAGGCATGCTGTCCAAGACCGTCAATCTGCTGTGTATACCAGATGCGGGCTATATCCTGCAGCGGAACGGAAAGTGTGACAGCAAATCTGTTTATAACCAGTCGCTGGTTAGGTTTTATGCTTACATGAGCAAGAGCCTTTTGCTTCGGCAGTTGAGCGACGTCTACAACAAGTTCCGTGTCATCAGAAACTTCTTCGGCAAGTTCGAGATTTACCCTGCAGCGTGCGCCGAAAATATCGACCTCTTTTCTAAGGGTTTTGATCCCGGCTATAGTTTTACCCGGTACAATCGATACCAGCGATAATCCCGTTCCCGCTGTAATACCTGTTTTAATAAATGCTCGTCTGCCTGTGGTGTTCATTATATGCTCCTTATTCTTATGCGGAAAAAATTTTTTTACATCAATAATTCAAATATTTTTCACAAGGAAGATATTTCAGGATAACTAATTTATATGCTTATAAAGTTAGCTCAGCAAAGCCCCCAAATCCCCCAGAGGGGGACTTATTCTTGCAGCTTTCAAGTGTTTCAGCCCCCCTGCGGGGGGTGTGGGGGGCTGTATTTAATAAAATATTCTTATTTGCTGTTTTAACTTAATAGGCTATTTAATTTGTTTACTTTTTTATTTCATCCAGGTCAGGACGCGGAAGGATCGGGGGGCGTTCCTGGGATTTTGATTTCTTCTGGACTTCAACCTGTGTTACCAGAAGCGCCGGCGAGACAGCAGACACCGGAATATACCCTGACTCGGCGCCGCACATACCGCTAAAAATTTCAGGAGTATCCCCGGCTTCAGTAATCATCGAAAACATGACCAGTGGTGTCCCGACAAGATCAACTCCGCGTACCAATTCATCCGGCCTGCCATCGGTATAAACAAGAAATACCTTTACAGGCAGAAGGTTAAACACATTGGGCAGTGTGCGCCCGGTCAGTGTGAAACCTCCCTGTATATCCTGGAATAAAAGGCCATAGGGTTTATCCTGCTTTTTGCAAAGGTCGATGAGTTTCTCCCTGAGTTCCTGTTCGGGCACAGGCGAGGAGGTCGATATCAGCATGTTTGACTGGCGTGAAACAGGCCGTCTGCCACTCTGCGCGCGTGCGTGTCCATTGGAACCCGGAAAATTCTCAACAGGCGAGCGTGACATCAGAAAGTTCGTAAGCACTCCGGATTCAATTACATTCACCCGTTGTGCTTTGACTCCTTCGTCGTCATATCGATAGTATCCCATCAGGTAGTTCTCGTTGTACTCCCTGCGAAGGGGATCAAAAACAATTGATATATGTTCCGGCAGGATTTTTTCTCCCACCTGCTTTTTAAATGTCTGGCCCTCATGTTCGCTTTTCAGGCGATGTCCCTCAATCCTGTGTCCCATTATCTCATGAAAAAAAACCGCGGCTGCGCGTCCCGAAAGAATTGCCGGACCTGTGTATGGTTCAACAACGGGCGCATCCCGCAGTCCATCAAGTTCGTCTATCATGATTTCAATATCTGAGAGAATATCATTATCACCCGGGAGACCGTCCGGTGTGAACGCAAAGTAGCTTTTATAGAGAGGTAGCTCCATACCATCATCTGACTTGATAAATCCACTTACAGAAATCTGCGCATACGTTAGATTCTGAACAAGTGAAGTGCCCTCGCTCGTAACAAGATTTTTTCGTTCCATTGTGAAACGAAACGAAGCCTGACCGCCGTAAATGTTTTTATTCGCAAGAAAAAGGGCTGAATATTTTTTTACTTTCTTTTCCCATAAAGAGCAGTCGCCTACAAGGTTTTCGATGTCCAGGGGTGATTCAAAGAAATGTAAAGGTACATTTATGTTTGAGAAATCGGCGGATGTATCCTCTTCGGCAACTTTAAGAGCGACATTGGTCTTGACCTTCGTATAACGTTCGACCGCCTGACGGTATTTCCTGTTGGTTTCCTGCCAGATTGCAGCCCGGAGGGCGTCGGGATTATCATCGCGTGCAAGAAGAACATATCCCTCCATTGAATAATCAAACTGGTCCCTCAGTTCGTGGGTATTGTCAAGGTTGTAGTCGCCGACCCTCATATCCACTGTCAGGAGTCTCCTGTCGGAAACGTCCGAAGCTGTCAGGGCGCCGAACGATGCCCTGACCGTAGTGTTATGGACATCGCTGACAGTGTATCCCATGAAATACGGCGGCGTATCCCTGGTTTGAAGAACTGACATCTCGCGCTCGAGTTCAGCGGTCATCACATCGAGAAGTTTGTCCTGTGCCCTTGATAAATGTGATTGAAAAAAAGATAATATTAGAACCAATATTATTATCTGCCATCGTTCTATATTGGAATGGCGCAAGGCCATAATATTTACCCCCGTTCAATGTTTTAAAGTAAAGCGTATTTAAAGTAAGAACATCTAATACTAATACTCTTTTACAGGTAAAGTCAACAGGTTTTGTTGATTTCAGCTATGGCTCAGGGAAGGCATATCGATGAGTGTGTATATTGCCCAGTTTAAATAAATCTCGAAGCAGAGGTACTCGATGAGTAATGATATGGAGACGTATGGTTTATCTCTTAACAGGGGCGGAAAAACTCCTGTTACTTCTTATTCATCCGGTGCAGTTCTCTCAATAAGACGTCGATGATATGCCCGTAGTAAAAACCATACAATCAGGAAGAAGGAACACAACCATACAATAATAAACAATGGAACGAATGTATCAATAATGCCCCCGGCCACTACTCGGGGATCGCCGGTTCCACTCCGGGCGATCGAGAATAATGCTCTGATTAATCCGATGATAGGATCGAAGAAGGCAAAGAAAAGCATGAAAAAACACACCAGCAATATGCTGTTAATCCCGCGATCCATGCCCTTGATTTGATTATGGTCTTGAGCTTTGAATAACCGAACCATATATATCAGAGAAAGAACCAGATTAATGTCAGCAAGTACATATGCTACTATATTCAGTGGATGATGAATGTTAAAAACAATATGAATCATTGTTTCATCACTTCCATAAAGTTGGTAATGAAATTGATTTCAAAGTGTGTTAAGCAGTATAATTGATAGTATATCCACCATTCATTAAGAACCTGTAACCAGTTCATTTCTTATCTTTCCGTTCAAACTCTTTTATGAGACGCTTGATTTCTTTGATATCGCCTTCTTTGACATCATTACTGTCCAAAAGAGTCGCCACCATGTGCGAAACCGAACCGCAGAATGCGCGCTTGAGGAAATCCTGAACCATGTTACTGTGTGACTGTGCTTTTGGTACTATGGTACGGTAAAAAAAGCTCCTTCCGGCTCGTCTTCGAATTAGATGCCCTTTTGCTATAAGGATCGAAAGTATTTTCCTTATGGAGCCATCGGACAAATGACGATCCTTTTTGTCAAGGGCTTTCTGCACATCTTCCGTGGAAACCTCCCCGAGTTCCCAGATAACATGCATGAACTCCAGTTCAACTTCGGTAAAAGTGGCTGATTTGCGGCGTGTCATAAATATTCCTCCTGTGGAATGATTTATTGCGAGAATTGGTTCTCGTGCATTATAAAAGCTAATTTAAATTTTGTCAAGAGAAATTTGTATCGAAAACGTTTCTCGGTGAAACTTGAGAAATATTTTGTTTTTATTGACATACTTTTATAATACATTTTTATAGTTTTAAGTTTTCAGAAAATCCTTTCTACTTCAAATCTGGAGGTATTCATGAAAATAAAAGTGTATGGGACAATTGCTGATTTGAAATGGAACAGCCCGCACAGAACAAACCATTCAATCCTGTGCGGGCTTTTTCTATCTTCTTGAGCAAACTGTGTAAAATCACTCGGGTTAGTGCGTTATTTCATCTGTGTATTTTTACGCCTACCTTTGCGGCAACCTTTCTGATGTATTCACCTGCCTCTATTATCTGTTCCTGCGGGACATGTTCCGGTAGTATCGTCCGTGGCCATTCCATTCTGCTTAACCTGATTAGGTAAGTTTCATAATCCATCACACCTCTCCCCGAAGCTACCTCCTGGACATGAACGGTCTGCTTGTCCGGCCATATATAGGTATCCTTTGCATGGGCGCCGAGTATACTCTCGCCGAGCAAGTCGAAGCACTCGTGCAGGAGTTCTGTAGTATGGTAATAGTTATCGAGTGAGATCATGTTCACCGGGTCGAGGTTGACTGCGCAACGGGAATCTCCCACATCGTCCATGTGACGCCTGTGATCCTCGGGTCTGCCGATATTCGTCGTAACCTGGGCTTCCATGCCGATTGCTGCTTTCATACCGGCAGTGTCACGGAGCACTTGTTTTGTACTATCAACAAGCAGTTTCCATGTTTTAGTCGTCCAGTTGTCTGGATGGACATTAAAGAAATTGACCGGGTCGCAGCTTCCCGAAATAGTGCCTACCATGGGACATTCCAGCTTGTCAGCAGCCTCTATACACTTTGCGAGATTTTTCAGGTTTTGCTGACGGATTGCCGTGTCGGGATGGATCATGTTCGTATAGCCCCCAACCTCGTACACGACCACATCGTACTTTTTCAGGGCGGCTCTGAGTTCGGTCAGTTCCGAATCTTTCAAGGAATTCCAGGGTTCCGGACCGGTAACCGTACCGGTAAAGCCGTTGTCCCTTATTCGTTTTACCATCTCCTCTAGGCTTTCGTTCTCCTGGCGGCCCATACCAGTACCGAGACGTATGGTGGTCGTGCCGGGAGTAAGATCGGGGGGGATATAATCAAAGTCAGGGCCCGGATTCCAAAATTGTTTTTCTTCGGTTTCTTTCACAATCTCTTTTTCCCTGGATGAATCACAGGAAGCTGTAAGGAGTGTACCTGTTACGGCGGCTCCTGTTGCAAGCATCTGACGTCGAGATATTTTTCTGGACATTTTTATCTCCTCTGTTATTTAGAAAAAATTATATGTCACCGTGAATTTCTACGCCTACATTAGCGGCAACCTTTCTGATGTATTCACCTGCCTCGATTATCTGTTCCGGCGGGACATGTTCCGGCAGGATCGTTCGCGGCCACTCCATTCTGCTTAACCGCACCAGGTAAGTTTCATAGTCCATCACTCCTCTACCCGAAGCTACCTCTTGGACATGAACGGTCTGCTGATCCGGCCATATATAGGTATCCTTTGCATGGGCGCCCAGTATACTTTCACCGAGCAGGTCGAAACATTCGTTAATAAGCTCCGTGGTGTGATAATAGGTTGCAAGAGAACACATATTGACCGGGTCGAGGTTGACTGCACAGCGCGGGTCGCCCACATCATCGTTCAGCCGTTTGTGAGCCTTCGGACTGTCAATGTTCATTGTGACCTGTGCCTCAATCCCGAGCGCTGCTTTCAAACCGGCTGTATCACTGAGAATCTTCTTTATGCTTTCAATGGTCAGTTTCCAGGTTTCCAGTGTCCAGTTGTCCGGGTGAACGCCGATATAATACTGTGGATCACAGCTTCCTGTGCAGGTTCCCACCATGGGACAGTTGACTTTTTCCGCAGCCTCGAGGCACCATGTAAGGTATTTAAGGTTTTTTTCACGGGTTGCGGTATCGGGATGGATCATGTTCTGGTATCCGCCGACTTCATAGACGACAAGGTCATATTCTTTTAACGCTGTGTTAAGCTCTCTCAATTCTGAATCTTTCAACTCGTGGATAACGCCCGGATCGAGATGGCAACCGCTGTATCCTTGTTCTGTCAGCTTTTTAACAGATTCTGTAAGAGGAATTTTATCTCGCTGGCTGATACCGGGGCTCAAAAATCCGCCGATACGAATGGGTGTCGGTCCGGGTGTGAGGTCGCGGACCAGGTTCTTATCAGGACCGGGATCCCAGAATGGTTCCAATCCCGGACCTTTTTCTGTCTGTTGTTCCGGTGGGGTACCGGAAGTACATCCCGCACCCATGATTATACCTGCGGATGCTGCCCCTGTTGCGAGCATCTGGCGGCGAGTCATTTTACCTGTCATTTCCATTACCTCCGATTATTTCAGGTGATTATGTGATTTGTTCACAACGCATACTCGAATATATTATTCTCACTCATAAATCTTTACACCTACCCTGTTGGCAACTTTCCTAATGTAAGCATAAGCTTCAGGAAACTGGTCTGCCGGAATATGTTCGGGAAGAAGCATACGCGGCCAGTTAAGCCGGCTCATGCGCACAATGTAGGTCTCATAGTCCATTACTCCCCTGCCGGCACAGACCTCCTGGACATGCACTGTCTGCCTGTTCGGCAAGATGTATGTATCCTTTGCATGGCATGTGAGGATGTGTTCGCCGAGCAAGCCAAAACATTCGTTGAGCAGTTCAGTGGTGTGATAATAATTGTGCAGCGATATCATGTTGACCGGGTCGAGTTCGACACCGAGTCGTGGATCCCCCACATCATCGATAAGCCGACGGTGAGCAAGGGGTCCATCAATAGTCGTGGTAACCTGCGCCTCCATTGCAATAGAAGCCTTCATGCCGGACGTATCCTTCAGAACCTGTTTAATACTCGCTACGAGGAGCTTCCACGTTTCCAGCGACCAGTTACCGGGGTGGACATTGTAACGGTATTCTTTGGTAAACAATTCTTTAAATGAAATATTTTGCGGCGTTTCAGGTGCCCTGGTTCCGCAGATAGTTGGCACTGCCGGGCAGTTCACTTTTTCGGCAATCTCAATGAATTTTGCAAGATTTTTCAGATATTTCTGGCGAATAGCCGTGTCGGGATGTATAAAATTTGTGTATCTATTCCCTGTCACTGCAGAGATTACCACATCATAGTTTTCCAGCGCCGCATTGAGTTCGCTCAACTGGAAACCGGTCAATTCATTTATCCACTCACCCCTTGTGACAACTGCAGTCAAACCTCCTTCTTTCTTTTTTTTCACAGTTTCCGTCAAATCAACATCTTCAATGCTGCCCAGAAAACCTCCCATACGAACTGGTGTCTGTCCAGGTGTCAGGTCACGGACAATGTTTTGGTCAACACCCGGTCCCCAGAAAGCTTCCCTGCCGGGACCTCTTTCAGTCTTTTGTTCGGGCACAGTGTTGGAAGTACAACCCGTTTTCATGATCATGCCGGCGGACACTGCTCCTGCAGTTAGCATTTGGCGTCGTGAAAATTTTCGGGTCATTGTTTTTCTCCTGTGTTTGAAAAGATGTTCTGTCAAAAGTTTTTAACTATTTTTAGGTTATTTCAATGTATTTTATATAGTATAGGGAATCGTGTGGTTCTCCTTTTAGTTTTCATTCAATCTAATAAATCTAATGAATTTGTAAAAGAAAACAAATTATACTTTCTATTAAGACAAATTGGGAATTTTAACTTTCGATTGTTGATTTTTAATTTAAGACCTCTCGAGGAAGAAGATAGAATTAATTTTAATAAGATAATCGATAAGAT
>JBHPFF010000059.1:0-16604 GCA_042572165.1 Candidatus Latescibacterota bacterium
GTGCACACCGATAAACAGATCCATTTCAACGGTGATATACACTACTGCTGCAGAAATGAAACTTACCCATACTGTTACCGGATTTGCCCGGGTAGTGACAGATCTGTGGAAATGTTTCGCATAACTTCCGGTATTTTAAGAAAATGCAAAATCAGCGTCTGAGCACAAAAATATTGACATCTGATATCAATTATCCATATATTGCTGTGAAAGGGTGATTTACACCTGTTACAGGGTGCACAGGGAGGTGAAGGTGTGAATATGTCGTGCCCGATTCACTCGTTTGATGTTTCGTTTAAAGAGGCAAAGCAGATTCAAAGTGAATTGTGTGCACTCGTGAAGCTTACAGATACTGTTTCATTACGGGATGATGTTGATCTGGTGGGAGGAGCGGATGTAGCCTTTATTACGCAGGTCCCCGGTACCTCAAGAAAATATACTGATGGTATCAAAGGTTCGTCTGAATCGCATACACCCGAACATATCGGAAAAACATCAGACATTACTGCGCTTGCGGTTGTTGTTACGTATGATATCAAGCGTTGTTGTGTAGAAGAAACAGCTTATGCAGCCGCACCGGTAGTATTTCCATATGTGCCTGGATACCTTTCTTTCAGAGAAGGACCCGCTATACTTGCGGCTCTCGGGAAACTAAACATGCTTCCGGGAGTTATGTTATATGATGGATGTGGTATTGCCCATCCCAGGGGATTTGGTCTTGCGTCGCACATGGCAGCGCTCTCGGGGATACCATCGGTAGGTTGCGCAAAATCAAGACTGTGTGGAATATGCAGCATGCCCGGTTCAGAGAAGGGAAGCTGGACATATATTATCTGTCATGACCGTCCTGTCGGAACCTGCCTGAGAACCCGGGATAATGTAAAGCCTGTATATGTATCTCCGGGCAGCGGATTCAGTATTGACAGTGCCAGAGAGTTGGTACTGTCGCTTGCTGGAAAATACCGATTGCCTGAGCCGACAAGGCTTGCCCACAATCTTGTAACAGAAAAAAAGAAGTTATATAAGAAGTCAGAATTAAGGAGTCAGAATAATTAAACCAATAAAACAGCATAATAATGTTGTCATTTTTCATTCTGGCTTCTGGATTCTGTCTACTAAATTCCGTTGTTATACATAGTATCATGAGTGTGAAACTTTTTATGTGAATGTCGTGGAAGGGCAGGTGAAAAAAATGGATTTCGAATTTCCAAAATGTCTGAAATGCGAAACAGGGATTCTTATTCCATTGTCTGACTATGGTAAAGATGGCGCATCCATTATGTACAAGGCATGGGTGTGCACCAATCCTGATTGTGGTTTTAATTTAAGAATTGATAACGGTGAAATCAGCATCGGGCGATCAATCGGCATGTCGACAAAGTAATTTTTAGGACTCTGCTGGGGCATGGTGTAAGCACGTGAATATTGTCAAATCCCGCATAAATATTCCTGCAAAGATAGCAAGTGTTGTGGTTGCTATAGTATTATGGTTTCATGTTACAACAAATGCTACTTTTAATTACAGGGTATCACTCCCTGTTGTCTATGCAGGACCTTCTGAAGGTTTCATGATAGCAGGTAATAAACCTGATGCTGTTCTGGTGTCCATAAGGGGCACGGGAAGAGCACTTTTTTCCTTCTACCTCATACGGCTAATTCGTCCGGAACATTATTATACTCTTATCAGCCTTACGGGACTTCCAAAAGGGGAACATAAGGTCACTATCGGAAATAACAATATTATTCTCGGGACTATGGTCGGATTAGAGATCGACAGGATCCTCAAACCTGAGAATGCGGTTTGCTCTATAACAATTGATAAGAAAATGAAAAGCACCGTTTCAGTAAATGTCGACAGCATTTCCGGCTACATTGTCGAAGAGGGATACGTTGAGGCAGGAAAACCTACCTCGGATCCCGAATTTGTGCTGATACAGGGTCCGGAGGATGTTGTAAAAACGCTTGACAAAGCTAAGGTGACCTTTTTGAAAAGCCGGAGCATTTCACCCAAAGATTCTGTTCTTAAAGCTCATCCTGATCTCCCGCAATTTGTGACAATGGAACCTGAAGAAGTGGTTATTAAATTCCACATCGAACAGCTTATTTCAAAGAATTTGACCGGTGTACCTTTAACATTGAAAGGCTTTCCGAGAAGAGGTCGTCCGAAATTTGAACCCGATACATTGGCTGTGCGTGTTCACGGGCCGAGATCTGTAGTATCGAATTTGGCAACGGATAACATTCTTATTTCAATCCATTATCAGATGTATCTTGAACGTATTGCGCACGGCGACAGCCTCATCAAACCGAAGGTTACCTGCCCTGAAGGAATAACCCTTGACAATCTTATTCCCGATGCTATTCGATTTTATGTAGATTCCACGAAGGGCTGACTGACTGCCTCACTCCCAAAAAAAAGGTAACTTGTGAACGTTCTCGGACTTGAAACTTCCTGCGATGACACATCTGCCGCTGTCTATAATACTGAAAAGGGACTTCTGTCATCATGTGTTTCCTCACAGATTGAGCATGCCGAATTCGGGGGAGTGGTTCCCGAACTTGCCAGCCGTGCCCATCTATCCCTGATATTGCCGGTAATAGATAAAGCTTTGCTGGGAGCGGAGTTAACACTCGGCGATATTGAGGGTATCGCGGTTACTGTGGGGCCGGGGCTTGTGGGTTCACTTCTGGTGGGAGTGAGTGTGGGGAAAGCTCTTGCGCTCGCTTGTGACATACCAATGATAGGAGTTCAGCATATCGAGGGGCATATTTACTCGAATTTCCTCGAGGAGCCTTTCCCATCCTTTCCGTCGATCGTACTCGTTGTATCCGGTGGGCATACTGAACTTATTTTGATGGAAGCCCATCTCGAATACGAGGTTCTCGGTTCAACTCGTGACGATGCTGCCGGTGAGGCTTTTGATAAAGTCGCCAAATTGTTCGGGCTTGGTTATCCGGGGGGGCCCGCCATTGAAAAGGCCGCTCAGGACGGGGACAGTTCATTTGTGAATTTCCCGGTGAGCAGGGTTCCCAATTACGAATTTTCGTTTTCCGGCCTCAAGACAGCTGTTCTGGTATATGTGAATGAAAAGGGAGAGGAATTTGCACGTCATCACCAGCGTGACATCCTTGCATCATTTCAAAAGGCTGTGGTCGAAGCTCTGGTGTTGAAAACCCTGAAAGCCCTGAAAGACTGCCACATGGATACACTCCTTCTTGCAGGAGGAGTGGCTGCAAATCGCTCTCTTCGTGAAAGGCTGTATTCTGAAGCAAAGAAACAGGATTTCACACTGTTCTGTCCTCCACTCGTTTATTGTACAGATAACGCTGCCATGATAGCCAGAGCGGGACATGAGCGGCTTATGCGCGGTATCTCGTCCTCACTGTCGCTCAGCCCTGAACCACGGCTTTCCCTGTGAGTGGGATCCGGAGTAAGGGATATGGAATATGGAATCCGGAATATGATCCCGGAAGCCTGGAATCTGAAACCTGGAACCTGGAATCTGGAATAATCTTTTATGACCGAATCCTCACAGCATATAGACCGAATTTCACTCACCTTCATTAACCTGAGAATCCCTTTTCTTTTACTGCTTGTCTCTGCTGCAATTTTGTTCACATTCTGGTATTATAGGGATACCGTTCCAGCGGTTCGCGGCTGGAAAAGGGGCATGTTTGTATTTTTAAGGGCGGCGGCACTGACATGTTTGATTGCGGGACTGGCAGAACCGATAGTCCGTATTATCAAAACGATCACTCTGCCTGGCACGGTTGCAGTACTGCTTGATACAAGTTCATCCATGGAACAGGAGGATGATCCTGCCCGGAAAACCGGCGCACTTAACACATTGAGCAGGATTCACTCTCTTTTGAATGAAAACGCCCAAATATTCGGATTTGACAATCAGGTGTATCAACTTGATACAGGAGAACCGTCGTTCAACGGTCCGGCAACTGATATTCTCGGTGCGTTGAGGGAAGTCTCATCTCAGAGGGATGTTTATTCAATTATACTTGTTTCCGACGGCAGATGGAATCTGGGAGAGGATCCCGCTAGTTACAATCTTCCCGTAATAGTGCCAATTCATAGCGTTGCAGCAGGTTCATTCAAAAAAAATGATGACGTTGTACTCAAGCGAATTTCTGTCGCCTCAATTGGGCATGAAGGTACAAAACTACCGGTGGAAATTGTTGTTACTTCATCAACAGAACGTTCAGATGCATTCCCCGTTGAGGTGATAAAAGACAACAATGTGGTTGCCGAAGGTATAATATCCTTCAAGGGCAGCACATTAAGCGCAATAAACCTTGAAATCCCACTCGAAAAGACCGGAGATCATACATTTACGGCAGTAATTAAACCGGTTGGCGATACCCGTATCGAAAATAATATGCGCTCTTTCAGTATACATGTTATTAAAAGTTCATTTCGCGTACTGCTGATTTCACCTACGCCATCACCGGACCTGGCTTTTATCAGGCGTGTGATAGAATCTGACGAGGCATTCGATCTTCATGTCGCAATCGGTAAAGGTGTTATCAGATCGCCGGAAAACGCTTATCCGGAGGATATATCGGATTTCGATACAGTGATGCTCCTTGACGGCGGTGGTTCAGCGCTGACACCGGACAGAGCTCAGGCCATTGTTCAATGGATTTCACGCGGAGGAGGGTTGTGGTTTCTTGGCTCATCACCTCCCGAAAATTCAGCCACAGCGATAGAACGCATCCTGCCTGTTACGTTATCGAGAAGCGCACATCAGATGACGACTGATATTGTCTTTGAATTAACTGAATCCGGGCGACGTCATTTCATCACATCCGGCGGAGAGGTCGGAGACAGTAGGGTTGCATGGCAAAATCTTCCTCCCCTGTCATCTATTTTACCGGTCACCGCCGTTTCTCCGGGCGGGAGAGTCCTGGCGCTTGCTGCAGGCAAATCTTCTCAGGGAAATCCATGGCCTGCGGTTGTAACGGGAAGGCACGTTAACGGTAAGGTTCTCATCATGCCCGTTTCCGGTTTATGGCGCTGGCAGCTCATGATGGAGGGCGCCGGCAAAAGCGGGATATTCTTCGATAACTTTGTAGAGGGAGCGTTTCGCTGGCTTACATCCGACATAGAATCATCACCGCTGATAGTTACCACCGACAGCAGACATTATCTCAGCGGACAGGAGATTGCTTTTGAGGGAAGGCTTTTTGACAATGTTTATATGCCTGTCCCGGGGGCGGAAATCAGCCTGATAGTTGACGATGATCCCGGTCTGAAAATATTTCTTGAAGAAAAAACTCCCGCAGTGTACACGGGAACCGTACGGAGCATGGAGCCGGGAACTCATATTTTCAAAGCGGAGGCTTTTCTTGAGGGCGGACAGCTTGCTGAAACATCGGGTGACTTTACGATAGAGGAGTTCTCGCTTGAAATGCTCGATTCCGCTCCTGACCCGGTTCTCTTGGGAGCCATTGCATCACGCACCGGAGGTATTAGTGTCACAACATCAGGCATCGATTCCGTACTCTCTGCCATAAAGCCCCACCCCACCACCGAAAGGCACGAACGAGACCATCACCTCTCACTTAGCCCTCTCATGCCCGCTCTGGCTGTTGTTCTTCTTGCTGTCGAGTGGATAATGCGCAAGCGGCGGGGAATGATTTGAGAGTATCAGGGAAAGACTCTTTATCATACTTCTTTCGGGAAGAGAATGGATTGGAGAATAAGTTTATTTTTATATGCTCTAACAAATTACCGCATCCCTTTTAAAATTTTACCGGGCACTGGTGAAACCGATTTACAATTGAAGTTTTGATTAAACCAACAAACTATTTACCGGTCTTCAGGTGTAATTCGATTATTCCTTATCCGCGATATGCCGTTCCCCTTGAAAAGAAGTACAATCCCGCCCATGACTCCCAGACCGATATTCTGAACAAGCCAGAGAAGAGAGATTGCCAGAGCCATTTCCGCAGCCATACCGGTCGTACTGAAAAGAAACACAAAGGCGCCCTCGCGTACTCCGATGCCGTTTATGGATACTGGCATCATACCGGCAACCCAGATGACCGGAAGCAGAATGAGAAAATAAATGAACGATACGGTGCTGCCAAGAGAGAGGGCGACAAGATATGTCGCGATAACTCCTATAAATTGAAATACGAGAGAAATGCCAAATGTATAACATAAAACCGACGGTGCTTTGTTATAGGTGATTACATCGCGGATAAATTCAACCGCTGTCTTTACTGAACCTGTCACTGCTGACGGTATAAGCCGTTCAAGAAAACGGTCGGTCTTCTCATAGAAAAAAAGTATCATCACGATACAGCACAACCCGAAAGCACCCACAATTACCTGGATTACACGGTTTTGTATGACCTCAACACCGGTGATAACAGCCAGTCCGACTGAAAAAAGGGAAAGAAGCATCAGGGCAGCAGTACCCATAAATCGCTCAACGACAATTGAACTGATTGCTTCCTTTTTCCTCTCGCTCGAATTGTACAGGTAAAATCCCCTCGCTATATCCCTTCCGACAATTTCAGGCAGAAAGAAATTAACAAAATTCCCGACAAAATAGTATTTTGTAAGAACACCAAGCGGATACGACAGTTTTTTATATGCCAGAAGAATTTTGCTCCTGTAAGCCCCTATTAAATTCCGTAAACAGAGGAGGAAAAATGAAACGGTAAAAATCCAGAGGTTAGTTTTGAGAAGAATTGATTTTGTTTCATGAAGATCGAGTTTAAGTAAAAGGTAGATCACGATGGCGAGCGGAATGAGCAACTTCAGAGCCAGTAAGGTTATTTTGTGTTTAAAAAATCCTTTTATTGAATTTCCTGAAAACATGGTTTAAACTATAACTCCTCGTCTTCTTGATGTGTTATTATCTCTCATATATTACATTACCGGTGCTTCTTTAGCAATAAAAACAAAAGATGAACGGAGAAAAACTTTAATAAATTTTCGAAAAAATCAAATACCGTTGAGAAGGAGAATTGAGGATAAGTATCATTTGTTTTCCGTTGTCGACCCGGAAGCAAAGAATCACTTCACAAACATCATCTTGCTGGTTTCTTTATATTTGTCCTTTTCAATTCGATAGAGATAGACGCCGGAAGATACCTTCGAACCGATATCGTCTCTGCCGTCCCAGATGACCGAATGTGCGCCCGAGGGTATCCTTTCCATAACAAGCCCCCATACCTTCTGTCCAGCAATGTTGTAAATTGCGAGATCAACTGTTCCCCATGAGTAGAGTTCAAATTCGATGGTGGTCATGGTATTGAAAGGATTGGGATAGTTGTTTCGAAGGATCAGTGGTTTGGGTGCAATGTCAGTACCGGCATAGGCTCTATCGTCCAGACTCATAACACCTTCCCTGGTACCGAACCATTTGATACCGTTTTTATCAACTGCCATTGCTGTTATCTGATTATCCAAAAGTACGTCATCCTCAGAATACTTTTTCAGAACATTTCCATCACACCAATAAAGACCATCAGAGGTTCCGATCCATACAACATTATTCTGGTCGATTTCAAACTTGGTTCTCCAGAAATTCACAACCCAGTCCTCACTAAAAGATTTCCATTCCGTTCCATCGAACTTCGATAAACCTTTCGACGTTAAAAACCATTTAACACCATTTTTGCCTATTGCAATATTAATTACATTGTTTGACACAATCCCGTCTTCCATGGTGTATGTTTTAAACTCAACACCGTCAAAACTGGTTAACCCCAGACTGGTACCGAACCATTTAATATTATCTTCATCAACAGCAACAGCCTGCACATTGTCTGCAGGAAGACCGTCGTGCCTCGTATAAATTATCCAGCTATAGCCGTCAAAGCGCGAAACTCCCTCGGATGTTCCGAACCATTTGACATTATCTTTATCGACTGCAACAAACCGTGCATAAGCTCCAAGTATATTTCTTCCTGAATAATACCTCCACGTGATTCCGTCAAAACTGACGACTCCATCAAAAAACGACGTAAACCATTTAACATTGTCTCTGTCAACAGCGCAACGGTAACCAAATGAACTTAAAATAATACCATTTTCATGTTCGTACAATTTCCACGTCGTCCCGTCAAAGCTTTCTATTCCCGAGCCGGAAGTAAACCATTTAACATTATTTTTATCAATAGCTATACGTGAAGATGCTAATGAAGCATGGTTCCCGTGATACTTTTTCCAGACAGTGCCGTCAAATGTCATGATACCGCCGGTTGTTGAAAACCATTTAACATTGTCATGGTCGACTGCATAGTTGAAAATATAATTTTCGGGAGAGTTGTGGTGATATTCGTTCCATGATATACCATCAAAACTTTTAAGACCCTCTGAGGTAGCGAACCATATTATATTATCTTCATCTGCAATAATTGATGTAATTGTTGGAGATGATTCCTGGAGTGATATGTCAACAGGACTCCAGGATACATTATCGTAACATAAAACGAAAGACTCGTACTGTCCGGTTTGTTCATTGTATCGAGTATTCAGGTTGTCTGTCCATATCATATTATCATTGTCCAGAGCAAATACAGAGATCTGTATCCCCCCGTTTTCCGGTGTGTCAACACCTGTTACCGGATGCTCGATAAATGTACTATCTTTAAAACTCAATAAACCACCTTTATCGGTTAACAGCCATAACACACCGCTGTTATCAGCCTCCACCTCAATGATTGTGTCGGATGAGAGACCATCTCTTGTGGTGTAAGTCAGCCATGATATGCCGTCAAAGCGTGAAAGGCCATTATCAGTTGCAAGCCACATTATCCCGTCCGGATACTCTGTTATATCGTGTATTGTTGAGGAAAGCAGACTGTTTTTTTTCGGGAAATGTTCCCAACCGGCGCCATCAAACCTCGAAACTCCGGATGATGATCCAAACCATAGTGTATCGTCATTCTGTTGTGCAAAACTAATCACGTCATTTTCTAAAATGCCGTCAGCAGTTGTATAGGTTTGCCACGTTTTTCCATCAAAGGAGGTAATCCCCTTTCCCCGCGACATTTCATACATGATCCAAATCTTACTGCCTTTTCCTGTGACGATATTACGCACGATATTATCCTCAAGCCCGTCTTCAGTAGTAAAAGATTGCCATGTGTTTCCATCGAAGCGAACGAGCCCGATGTCCGAACCAAACCACATTACACCATTGTTATCGGAAGCAACTGTCCACATATGATTTGTAGGAATATCTTTGTTCCATATCGTATACCATATCCATTCGTTTCCGTCAAACATGGTAACACCGTTATCGGTGAATGAATGACACAGCCAGACATTATTATCGGCATCCACTGCAATACCGGTGACAGTATTGCTAATCAGATCCACCTCATTCGTATATGAAATCCAGCCTATCCCGTTAAATACCGAGACACCATTATCAGTCCCGCACCATACGCTGCCGTGATGGTCAACAGCTATTGCATATACAGTATTACTTATAAGCCCATCCCCAGTTGAGTATGTTGTCCAGTTTTTACCGTCAAAGCTCGACACACCGTCTGTTGTACCGAACCATGCTAAACCGTTATTGTCAAATGCAATGCTCGTAATTTCATCTCCAGAAAGTCCATCGTCCGTTGTATATCGCGACCAGGCCGTGCCGTCAAAGCTTCTGATTCCATCCGAAGATGCGAACCATACTACACCGTCCGGGTCCACAGCAATAACATCAGCATGGGTCGGTTCATTTCCTGCCTGAAATGTCTGCCTTTCCGATCCTTTATTCCATATAACACCCCCTCCCGCTGTGCCGAACCATCGGGCATTGTTACTGTCCATAAACATGGTGTTAACCTTTTTATCCGGTAAGTCGCCGTTTGTGCTGTCAAACGTGATCCACTGTTCGCCGTCAAAACGGCTCAACATTTCGTAATAACCTTCCTCATCATATCCCAACCATGCGTACCCATCTGAATCAAACTCGATAAAATCTACCCTGCTTGACATGAGGCCGTCACGTTTTGTGTACTGGACATGGGTTGCGTCATACCGGTTCCACTTCATGAGGCTGCCGTTTGTTGCGCACCAGATATAATCGCCGTGAACAGCAATATCTCTGATATCGTTGCCGTTGATATAATAGTTCCACACTCCATCACCATTAACAGTGCCTCCGGTGAAAATGGCGAGGACAAAGAAAGAGAAATAATTTGCATACAATTTCAAGCTTTTTCGTTTCATCTTTTCCAGATAATTATTGTGTCGAAACGGATTCCATCATGTAATAATTAAACTTTGGCAATTTTTGGATTTTTGCTTTTTTTTATCTATCCCATCAACCCTTCCAAAAACTCACCCCCTAATCCCTCGCGCTTCGCGGCTCTCCGCTGCGCTCCGTGTCTTGCCCTGCAATAGAGGGGGAACTGGCTGGGTGGTCATCCCCTCTCTAATATTAGAGAGGGGACCAAGGGGTGAGTTATTGAAAAATAAGATAAATCATAACAAATCTTCATTTTTACCAAAATTTAGCATTAATATATTAAATTTAAAAAAATATTTTGCATGGATAGTTTAACAATGCAAAAAAATTCTATTATTGATCAGTCGTAATGAATTTAACGGGGAAATGAGTGCTGTATGAAAGGTGATAAATTTGATAAAATCATTTAAATTGTATTGGTATTATTCCATAATTTCATCAACTATCTGCATAGTCTTTCTTGCAGCATCGTCCCACATAAATGTCTTTGCCCACTTCACAGCGTTTTCGCTGAGTTTACCCCGCATTTCATTATCATGCAGGATTTTGATGAGTTGTCCCGCAAGTGCGTAATGATCACCGTAGGGGAAAATGAGCCCCGTTTCGCCATCCTTTACCGAGTCCCTGAGACCATCGGCATCAGAAACCACCGCAGGTGTTCCGCAGGCATTGGCTTCAATGTTCGTCAGCCCCCAGCCTTCCTTGGGCGAGGAATTCACAATAACATGACTCCGGCGCATCCAGTCAACTTTCTCTTCAGGTGAGATAAAACCGGTGAAAATTACCCTGTTTGTGACATTCATTGTGAGTGCGAGGTGTTTGAGATCATCGATGTTGTCTCCCGAACCCACTATAGCAAGTCTCGCATCCGGCACTGCCTTGAGTACCTCAGGCAAGGCACGTATGATAACATCGATGCTTTTATAACGCTTAATACGTCCGACATAGAGAATGGTCGGCTGGTCAAATTTCTCAGCAGATGGATCTGCAGAATATGTGTCGTGGTCTATGCCGCAGTAAACAACACTTATGCGTTTGGGATTGATCCCGCGTTTTTCCAGATCACGGGCGGTGCTTTCGGAAATAACTTCAAAGTGTGCGTCACGGTAAACTCTCGGAATAGGCTTCTCCATGAGGTAGACATATGAAGCAACAAGGTGATTCGTCTCGCGATAGACTGTGCTGCCAAAGAGATGCGGTATCATAACCAGAAGTGGTTTTTTAAGATAAAGGGGAGTAAACAGTGGAATTTTGTTGATGTCTTCAACCACGATATCAAATCGTTCGGCACGTTCGAGCCGTTGCATAACCCACGGTACTGTGAAATTGTATGTTTCTCTCGAACCTGTTCTTACAATCCGGATTCCTTCATAGTCGTCACGTTTGCCGCCCCCTTTGAATCCTGAAGACACGAGAGTCACCTCGTCACCTCTTTTGACGAAACGGCGGAATATCTCGGTAAGATGCACCTCGGCGCCACCGGCCATGGGATTTGCCATATCCATCCAGTTTACGAGGAGTATTTTCATTTTACTTTCTTGTCTCCTATGCCCATGACAAATGCAGCTCCTCCCGGAAGCGCACCGGCAAGACCCGCTGAAGTTGCGAGAAGTGAATAGGAAAGGACGGTTGCCTGTTCGACGCCGACTGTTGAGAACAGAACAAACGCCATCGTTTCACGTACGCCGAAACCGCCGAATGAGATCGGCAGGCTGGCCACGATTTCAATAAGAGGCACAAAAAGCGCAAAATAGGCAAAATTCAGTTCGATTCCCACTGCATGACCGCAGAGAAAATGCACCCCGATACGGGTTATCTGTATTGTGCACGACATAAGGAAAATCAACGCCAGCGTCGAGGGTGAACGGGTTAATCTGTGCATCTCGAAATAAACAGCGGTGAGCTTTTCACCGATACTCTGTGGGATGAAACGCCCGAACCAGCGATTCACCAAAATCCCGAGTGGCTTGAACGTGAATACGGCACAGAATCCGCACAGTACGATCAACATGAATACCCCCACAGGCAGCGCACGTTCAGCAGTTCCCCCGGGCATGAATATATAGGCACCGAGACTGAACAGCACAAGCACGAGCAGACCAATCATGCGGTCTGCAAGCGTAGACGAAAACGACTGCGCCGGTTGACCGGAATCCATTGATGTTTTGTAAACCCGGACAATATCGCCACCGACAAATCCGGGCATAATATAATTAAAAAATAATCCCATAAAATATCGTGCCACCGTGCTTTTAAAACGGGAATACACTCCGTGAAACCTCAAAAGAATTCCCCATTGAACTGCTCCGAGCACTCCGCTCGTTATAAAAACCAATACGGCTGATAAGAGGAAGAACGGGTCGGCAGCCAACATATTTCGAATAATTTTAGTCGAATCGAAACGGTAGACAATATACCCGAGTAAACCAAGCGAGACAGTCGCTTTGAAAAGCCTGGAAGAAACTATCCTGAGTATCACCGATACTGAATTTGTCGTGGTATTTTTTCCTGTGTGCATTAGTTATCCTGGTTGTATTCATCCGTACCGGGAATCTCTCGAATATGATTCTTCAGTATCAGTTCCCGCAACCGCATTGCTTCACTGTCGTCGGGAGCAAGCGCCAAAAGACTTTCGAGCGATGTGAGGGCTTCCTGATATTTCCCTGTCTGGTACAGAACCTCAACGTACACTTTCCACACTTCAACATCATGAGGATGGTGCTCTACAATTTTTTTGAACATCCGTTCCGCCGCCCGGTTCAATGAATAGTGAAAGAAATTGGCGCCAACAGCAATTGAAGCCTCTAAATCGTAGAGGGATAGACGCTCGATTTCAGTATCAATGAACACTTCAAGCTCTTCAGTGAAACCCGACTCTTTCATTATAGTGTAAAGCAGAATACGCCTCAGAAGATCAGGCGAGCATTTTTCCATACCGGCGCGTGCGGCACGGACGGCATTTACCCTGTCACCGCGTGCTGTATAAGAGTCGCAAAGATCAATAAAACTGATGAAATAATTACCGAGAAGTTTGGCGGTTTCCGGAGCTTTATAAACGGTTGGATCATTAACACCGCGATATGTGTAAACATCAAAAATATTTCGTTCAAGGACAGGTGCGTTTATTTGATAGGGAACCGCATCCGATTTTTCTTTTGTCAGCCGGAAAAGCATTCCTTCCATTGTCAAAAACGGATCCAGCCCGATTTTTGTTGATTTTTCTACAGTAACCGCAAAATAAATCGGCAGTGTCCAGTTCACAGTTTCGATGATATGATAAACCATGACATTCGATACAGTCAGAAACCCGTACGATTTGTCATGCGATATATATGTAGGCGGCATTCCCCAGGTAATCCCTGCAGCGGTTACCTCTTTTGGTTCGGCTGTCCAACTGAGAGTTCGCTGGGCCTGGAGTGTTTCGCCGCAGAGTCTGTTGTCAATATAATCATCGGTCATCGTAATAGGGATAGTAACACCCTCATCGCGGAGCTGCTTGATATACCAAGGTGCTTTGAGAAGACTGAGGTTAACCACCCGCACATCACGCCTTAATCCCAGAACCTCCTGCGCATACCAGACAGGATAGGTGTCATTGTCCCCGTGTGTGAAGAGAATTGCATTCGGCTCGCATGAGTTAATGAGATTGATACCGTAATCCATAGGGATA
This sequence comes from Candidatus Latescibacterota bacterium, assembly GCA_042572165.1. Taxonomy (GTDB): domain Bacteria; phylum Latescibacterota; class Latescibacteria; order Latescibacterales; family Latescibacteraceae; genus JBHPFF01. The sequence goes on from JBHPFF010000059.1 coordinate 13,900, forward strand.
AAATTTCGTGAACGGTCATGCGCCTGGTAGTTGGTATAATCAGGATCAATATGACTGGATAACACCGCGAAGGGAACCATTGTACTTACAAGTAACATCAGTATCAGGACCACAGGTTTTGTAAAACGGTGAAGGTTTCGTCTTCTCAAAAGGTCGCAAGTTCCGGAGACAAGAGCATATATACCTAATCCAACCCACACCGTTATTATGTAGAATGATCCGAGGAAGAAATAATCGCGTTCCCTGACTTCCGGATTTTTCATATTGAGATACAGCACAAGCCCCGCTGAGGTTAAAATGAAAAATGAAAAAAACGCACCGAAATGTTTCCAGTCTCGCCGCACATGCATTGCAATACCCAGTAAGATAAGAGCCCACAGGAAAACAGATAAATAAACTTGCTCCTCGACAGCTACCTCCTGCCCCGGATAATCCGCAGATTGGTCGTTGGTAAAAGTTAAACGCAGAGAGGGACCCCATTTTGGAAACTGCTGGAAGAGATACCTGAGATACATGAAACCGAACTGGTATCCCAATTCAGCATTACGGTCGAACATCCCTGCATACATGTTAGACTGACCGTACTGCTTACGTTCGAGATATTCCCTGTAACGTGTCCACGTGTCGGGTTTCCCTTCGTTGATCGAAGGATTTTTCGATGCCCTGATCATAACCGTCGGGTAAACAGAGTATCCTACAACAAAAAGAGAAAAGCACAAAAGCATACTCAGTAACGTGATCCTCCATGTCCTGGTTTCAGACCGGTAAAGCCGTGACAGAAGAAACGGCCCCACGAGAGCCAGAACAGCCATGACAAGATAAAAAGCCAGCCTTCCGCCTGCAAACCTGATAACCGCAAAACCGAACACTACAACAGCAATTCCCAGCCACAGCCGGATTTCTGAAAACCAATCTGGTTTCGCCGTCAATATTATGAAAAAAACTGTTGGGGCAATCAATAGCACATACAGATGAATTCCATTCCCCAAACCGATAAGGAATGAAGCAAGAAAGAGGTACCGTATAGCATGAGGATCGTTTTTTCTCTCTTCCCAGCGCAAGGTAGCCCAGACAGCAAGTACAGAGAGGAGAAGGCTCGATATATAGGTCTCGGTCTCGATCGAGTTCTCCCAGAACTGGTGAGAAAATGCCGCCATGAATGCCGAAACCGCGGCTGAGAACATAATTATACCGTCATGCATGAATGATCCCCTGAAAGGGCTCATTCTGGTTATCAGCCTGATGACTATCAGGTAGGTCAGCATAACGGTAAATGCGCCTGCAATAACATTTATAAGGTTGATACGGTACGCTATATGATCGAAACCACTGCCCCGGAAATCATAGAACGGTATTATGGACATCACCCTGCCAACGAGTGCGAGAAGCGGCGATCCCGGTGGATGAGGGATACCCATAATATATGCGCATGTGATGAATTCCCCGCTGTCCCAGAAAGAAATGGTCGGCGCCACAGTCATTAGATATATAACAAGTATAGACGCAAAAATAGACCAGGCGATAATGATGTTTAGTTTTCTGGTATCCACTATTCTTTTCAGTTATCTTTTATTGGCGGAATATTTAGCCTGGTTGAATCAGGAGTGGTTTTTTTTCGAACTTCATTAATAAGAAAATCACGGGTTTCCTGAGCAACTTGATCATCGGGAGCAAGTTCCACGATCTTGTCGGTCACAGCAAGAGCTTTATCATACTCACCAATGCTGAACAGGACAGCAGCATATGCTTTCCAGGCTTCGACATTGTTCGGATTTTCCTCGACGAGTTCGAGGAAAAAGTCATGAGCATGCCTGTTAAGACCCCGCTGGAGAAGCTGAGTACCAAATTCAAGACGCGACTGGAAATCAATCAGTTTTTCTTTTGAATGCTCCAGTTCAGCCTGATAAAGAGTGTCCGTTTTATCCTCTTCCCCGATTACTTCATAGAGAGCCATAATTTTCATTCTGTTTTCGCGGGTAATTGTCCGGTCATCATAGAATTCAGGCCGCAATGATTCTCTGTCGAGAAATTCCTTAATCTCGTCATTCATTTTAGAGGCTAGCAGGACCTGGTAGAGGAGAAATCGCTTGTTAAAATCATTCGGTGTTCGCTCAATGGCGCCCCAGGCAGCCCTGACAGCATTCTCGCTGTCTCCTGTCCGGGCATAGTTTTCACAGAGTTGGGCAAACCCGATAAAATAATTGGTGACGAGTTTTAACGTATTGGGCGGTTTATAGATCGTCGGGTCGTCGAGAGACCGGTATTGATATTTTTCGAATACATTTGTACGCATAACAGGTACATTCACAAGCATATCGCCCGGTTTTGCCTTTGTCTGTTCAAGTCTGTAAACCATACCCTCCATAGAAAGATAGTCTTCAAGACCGATTTTATTTTCTCTCGCAACTGTAACAGCAAAGTAGATGGGACGGCTCCAGTTTACCCATTGGATGATATTGGCGACCATCATATCCTGGATCCTGAGCAGGCCTATGGTTTCGGTATCGGAAACCGGGTATTTCAGATAGGCTGGAATTTTCCAGGTTATTCCGGCGACAGTTTCCTCCTGACCGTTGACATCCCACACTCTACGTGCAAGAGCCTCCTCTGTTTGCTCGCAGAGAACATTTTCTATAAAATCATCAGAATATCCTATGGGCTCTTATCTTACTGGGTATTGCAATGCATGTGCGGCGAGACTGGAA
>JBHPFF010000060.1:0-16558 GCA_042572165.1 Candidatus Latescibacterota bacterium
ACTGTTGGAGGACACGACCAGTTCGCGGGAGGATTTGTCTATTATAACCTGGAATCAAACCCTGGCGAGATTGCCGATACCATAGTGAGGAGGTTTATTAGAGTGATAAACAGATTATCCAGGTATGCTGAAATCCTGTGTATCTGTGATGATGGCATATGACAGTGCAGAGGCAAGCCGCGGCGGGAACAGTATGTCCATTTCTATAAGAGCTTTCCCGACAATTGTTGCAGTAGCGCCTGCTGACGTGTCAATTACGAATACTCCATGGTAATTTTGTTTGGAGACTATACCGGATTTGACATGGTGGTCAAACACCATGAACAGGTCACCGGGTGCCAGCGGGTGAAGCGTCACATTGCCTCCGCCTGGTAAACAATCGATAAATACCCAGGCGTTACGAGAGGCGGTGCGTATCTTTAACGAATCCAGTAACCGTAAATGAATTTTACACTCCTTGATGAGTATTTTATTTTCTTTACGGTGAGAAAGTCCGTTTGTAACAATACGTGCTCTGACCCCGAACTGTTTTGCAAGAACTCTGAATGCCTCTGCCGAGGCAATCGCATCAGGATCCGGTATATCATGTGTCTGTATCCAAAGCCGGCGTTTCCCGACTTGTTGTAAGAATTCGGATATCCGGGTTGTTAGTTCATTGTTTCCTGCCATACGGCATATTCCTTATTTATAAATAATACTTTTCAACTCTGCAACAGAAGAGAGGGCAGTATTACCACCACCGTCCCCTTTCCTGAAAGACTTTAATAAATTTTCCAATTGAACGATCGTATGTTCTCTCAATATCGTCGGGGAAAAAACACGCAGGAAATTGGTCTGACCTGCGATGATAGACAATACATTCGCAACAGATACCTTTTCTGCTGCATGGTTCGTATGAACAGTTGCAACTCTGCTTGTTTGCCTCGATATTACACGTTCTCATGAGCATCCTTTCAGTAAAGAGATAGTTTGAAAACAGTATATTAAAAACTAAGTAAAAAAATTTTCTGAACCAAATCGTTTTCTTTCGCATCCCCCTGAAAAATTTATCCATATTCAAAAAAACAGAATATTTAAGGCACTGCGCGCAAAAAGTTTAATATATGTTTTAGCAGGTTATATTGTTCTGCAACTTTTTTCTGCCTTTTGATCAGTTTAACAACTTTATGTATGTGTTTTTTTATTATATCACATTAGTAAATGCGAATCCATCAAAATCAATGAATGTTATGTATAATAGAGGAGGAAAAAGGGGAGGATAGAATATTAAGCTTATCATCGAAATGCGGAAAAATCCTTAAATAAGTAAAACGACCGTATTTCAAAAGTTATAAAAACACGGTCGTAAAGCCTGTTACAAGAAAAGAGAAAACGGCTTGGAAAACTGTTATTCCTCACGGTCTGAGATAAGTATACCAGTTACAATCCCAACTATCAGTCCGGCCAGTGCCCCGAGAGATACTCCAACTCCTATGTTGCCGGCGGCTGAACCGGCAAGCCAACCGATCAGTGATCCCACCGCCAGGCTGGCAATCACAAACAGCGCCAAGATCGTTTCTGCAGACCAGTGATGTCCTGCAAGAACCTTCATATTATCACCGTCCTTTCGGCTAAAGTGCTCTAAAATGCCATACGGTAGTATAACTTAGCCCACATCCACCCATAAAATAATGCTAAAATTCACAAAGCGAATATGACGGTAATTTATTTAATTACAAAATATAAGGCCCTTTTATATGATAAAGTACTTACATAATAAAATATAAATAATTATTAGTTTTAGTCAAGCTGAATTTTAGAATTATTTTTATATTATATTTAACTTATTTACTATATTGAATTTACCGGTTTCATCAATATAAAGATGCGCTTTTCACTTGCCATTATCGAGAAAAAATTCGTGTATTTGAGGGATTTCTGTCGCAAGGGCTTCCTCAAGGGTACCGGTAAAGAGTATTATCCCCTGATAGAGGTAGGTTATTCGATGAGCTATGCGTTTGATGCTTTCCAGTTCATGAGAGACAACTACTATTGTCATCCCGAGTGTTTCGTTGAGCGTTACGAGCAGGCGGTCAAGTCCCCGGGCGGTTACAGGGTCAAGTCCTGCGGAAGGTTCGTCACAGAAAATAATCTCGGGATCCATAACCATGGCGCGGGCTACCGCTACGCGTTTCTGCATGCCGCCCGAAAGCTCTTTCGGGAATTTATCATATACATTGTAAAGTTCTACCTGGCGGAGTTTCAACTCAGCGATTTCACGCCTTAGTTCCGGTGACAGGGAAGTATGCATCTCCAGCGGCAGCGCCACATTCTCACCGACAGTAAGTGAATTCAACAGCGCCCCGTACTGGTACATTACTCCCACATTTCTCAGGACGATTTCAATTTCTTCCTCCTCAAGGTCGGTCATCTCCTGCCCGAGGAGACGGACGCTTCCCAGTCCGGGTTTGTATAAGCGTATTATGTTTTTTAGAAGTGTGGATTTTCCGCATCCGGATGTGCCGAGTATAACCATAATCTCGCCCTCACAAACGGAAAAATTCACACCCTCAAGTACATGCTGTTTGCCGTACCATGAATGAAGATTTTCGACCTCAACGATATTTTTTGACATTTAGTAATCCGAATAATTCAACAAATTCATACTTGAATCTGCTCATTTGCCCTCTTGCGACAGACAGGAAATGAGTTTCATTATAAATAAAAAATAATCCCCCAGATAGAATCCATTATTATCATTGCAAAAATGGACGATACCACCGACTGGGTTGTCGCTCTCCCGACACCGTCAGCACCTCCAGAAAATGTGAGACCGCGGTAAGTCCCAACTATTGTGATGATAATTGCAAATGATACGCTCTTGATCAAACCGGTAATGATATCCCAGAAAAAGAGAGACACGACCAGACGGCTGAGAAAAGTATTTGGGGAGAGATCGATATAGATAATCGCCACGAAAAAACCACCTAAAAGGCCGAAACCCAGTGCAACTATTGACAAAAGCGGCATACATACAGTCATCGCCCAGAGTTTTGGAACAACAATAAACCTGAGCGGATTGAGTCCCATGGTCTTTATTGCATCAAGCTCCTCTGTAAATTTCATTGTTGCAATCTCTGAGGCTATAGCCGAACCCGAACGCCCGCTTATAATGATAGCTGTCATAAGAGGAGCCATTTCACGTGAAAGCCCGATGGCAAGCATATCAACAACAAAAATCGAAGCGCCGAAGGATTTGAGCGTGGCGGTACTCTGAAGAACCGAAATGCCACCGATGAGGAAAAGAATAATCCCAACGATAGGTAAAGCGGTCGATCCCATATAAAATGCCTGCTCGGTAAATGTACCTTTTCTGTACTGGCTTCTGTCGAACAGGGCAACAACAGACCAATAAAGAACATCAACAGTGAGAACAGCGATTTCATTGATACGGTCGATTATTTTGAGTGCTAAGCCTCCAAACCGCTCTATGTTTATCGGTGGGCGTTTTGGAGCCCGTTCCTTTTTTATTCTTTCGATGGGGCGCGCCATATTTATGAGCTTTGCTGCGCTGCTGCTGAATCCACGGAGTTCTGCAGTTTCAGAGGAGATTCTCGTGATGAATACGGCTCCCGATGTGTCTAGAGCACCGATATCCGTTCCATCAATAATTTTTATATCTTCGTGAGAATACGCGGAGAGTTCCTGTTCAATTGAACCTACAGTGGAAGCGGTGAGTTTGCCGGAAATCGTGAGTACGCCTTTGTCGAAAGTAAAAGCAGTTCTGTCATTCTCGAAACTCATGAGATTACTCACAGGTATTTTGAGAAGCGGAGTAGAGTTTGATATCTGAACTGGGTGTTTCTTACGTTCTCATCCTTCCAGAATTCAAACGTAAAGAGCAGGCTCACCTGACTGGTAAGGTTGAGCCTGAGCCTGTTCTCGCTGTCGTATACCCAGGTATCCCTGCTGCTTTCCGGCATGAGAATATCAAACTCAGTATTAAAAAGAATATAGCGGCCAATACGAATGTCCCCCAGCATGAGAAACTCAATACCGGTAATATCTGTTTCAAGAATAGATGAAAGCACATTTGTATCGGTGTTGAAAATACTGGCGCCACGGGCAAATATCTGCCTTGCACCGTACCCGCTCCTCAGGTTGAAATTCACCGGGACAGACTTTACTAATATCGAGGTTATCCCGAATCCCTGCTTTAGATACACGGGACTGAAAGGATCGCCGAGTTTTATTTCCATTGCATCGTTAATAACCTCAAGAGTGTCACCTTTTGAATTTTCCCTGACATAATCTATTGGTTCCTCAAACCGGTGGTGTGTTTTAAATAATCGTGTTTCGGCAGCAAATCTTATATAGGGGCTAAGATAATCTTTGAGGCGGAAGATATAGGTAAGCTTCAGTTCTGCTTTGTCGATGTACTTGTTGAATTCGCGGTTTTTCTGCATCGACAAGCCTTCTTCCAGGTTGGACCAGACCGGAATGACATGACGGCCTGATTCATAACGGGCATCCGTCAGCCACTGGACCGTGGAGGTGAAATTCGCCTCACTTTCAACGCCGGATTCACTGGAAGGAATGTAATTCAGAAGGGCATTCCCGGCTAACTCACTCCGTGACCTCCATTTCTTTTCGCGCCTATTTTCCTGTCTGACATCGGATACACGGCCGAATCCGAGGAAATTACCGGTTTTGCTGTCAATTACCAGACTTGCCCGTACAAGTTCCCCCGGTGCAAGACGGATGGTGCCGAAATTAATAACTGAATTAATATTATCACCGGGTTGTAATATTTTATATACTCCGGGAGCGAGTATCCATGTTCGGATATTTTCGTCAAGACCTTCCTCAACTCCACGACCTATGCCGTACGATACCCCGGTTTTCAAATCAAAAAGTTCGTAATACTCGCGAATGTTGGTGCGTGACTCATTGATGACCTCGATAACAATTCCGGACCAGTCTGGTTTAATAACTGTTGTTGCCCCTTCTACCACACGAACTTTTTTCTTTATCATCTGGTCTATTGTCCCCGATCCAAGTACAACCGTGTAAATCCCCGGAGCAAGAACTATTCGCTGTCCCATCTTGGAGTCATTGACAATCCTGCCATCAACAAGAACACCGTAATTCTTCTCATTTTCGGGATCGGTCATGGAAGGACAAAAAATCGCACCCTTGCCCACAGGGACGATAGTATTGTCCATTTCAAGCTGTGTTGAAATTGGCGGGCTTTCCCATGTTGTTTCCTGGGCGTGACAGAAAGACAGGATAGCAAACCCGAAACTCCATGCCGCCCAAAGGATGTTTATTTTACGAATCATTGCCTTTTTTCCGGAATTATTTCAAACGCTGATTCATCAATCTCTTCAGCGGAGGAATCAGTCCCGACAGGCTTTGCAGACTCCGTTTCCCCTCTTTTTATCAATTGTTTGCCGGTCTCAAAAGATAGAAACAAAGAATCGAGCTGTCCTACGACCAGATCCATCTGTGATTGGAAAATGGAGGAAAGCGACTGTACCGTATGGATCATTTCCTTTGAATATACCTGCCTGCGCTGGTCGAAAGAATAGTTCCATAACTGTTCCCCGTCCTCTACCCTTAGCATCTTGAAAGTAATGGCAAGGTGGCTGAAAAACAGGTCTCCTGCATCGAGTTTTTCAAGTGCCTCGACGGTTCCCTCAATCCTGAAATCAGGTTTGGAATCGAAGAACTCAACACCAATGCGGTTTGTAAGGTTCGAGGCTTCCAGGTGTTTGAACACCATATCCCTGATCATGTATTCCGGGCGTACTGCCCAGCGCTCAAGCTCATAGAACTGTATCTGGTGGGGAGAAAATCGATAGGTGATGTTCTGACTATTATATATGCGCTGTACCTCGAAACGCCCCACCTGTATCGCAAAAGGATAGGGCCGGTTTGATGTGGCTGAAATGTGCGAAACGGGTGTATAATTTATTGTATAGTAGTTCTTAGTCGGGAGTGAACTAAAACTGCATGATAAAAAAAACATTACGGGCAAAAGAGCAGCACGTATGGTATTTCTAACCATCATTCCTGTTTTCATTGTGTTTTTCCTGTCACTCTATCCTGTCACCTGAAGTTTGACGTCCTCTCAAAAGCACAGAAGGATTTTCTCTGATTACATCGGTAGCTTCTCTGAGATTTTCCAGAGCTTCTTCCAGGTTGGTTAACGATCGCAAAATATCATCACGTGCCTGTATTACAATGAGATCGCTGTGGATGACCATTTCATTTGAATTCTTAATAAATGTTCGAAAATCCTCAAACACTTCAGTAAACCGGAGACTGTCGATCTGGGTACGAAGGGTTTTGGTAATAGTTGAGATATTTGATACCGAATCGCCTATTTCATCAGATTCTGCGATTTCATTGATCCTTTCCATGGTAGAGTTAACTTTTTCAGCGGCAGAGGATAGATTTTCCAGCGCGAGAGCGAGATGATCCCTCCTGCCGGTCAAAAGGGTGTCCGTTTGTAAAGATATGTTCTCGAGGGATTTAAGTGTTCTATGGAGTGATTCCGTGGTTTCCGGGTTGATCATCTTGTTGAGGTTGTTAAGTAGTTGTTCCAGTTTGGCAAGCATGACCTCAGCCTGACCAGATATGGCCTCAAAAACCGATTGACCCGCCACAATAGTGCCTCGCACGGGCAGTCGATCTGCATCGGGGCTTCCACCGATAAGTTCGACAAATTTAAGTCCAGTAATTCCGATAAGGGTCAGTATCGCCTCGGTGTCCTCCATTATTGGTGTTCCCCTGTTGACCTCGATTTCCACAAGGATGGTGGCAGCATCCTTCACAGAAAGGTTTACAACACGTCCTACCTGTACGCCGTGGTATTTTACCGCCGAGCCCGGCTCAAGTCCTGTTACAGAAATATCCCTGTATTCGATGTAATATGTGTCCATGCGCTTTAAAAGACGATTACCCACGAGAACAACAAAAAAAAGCAGCAGGATGGTGCAAGAAATAATAAGAAATATTGAAAGTCGTATTTTCTGAGCTTTAGTTGCCATGATGAATTTTTAATGAAAAAGTGTGAACGATTAACTACTAAACGTTGAAATAACAAATTATGTGCTTTTTTCAACGATGTCAATGCAATTTCACTTTGTACGCAATAAGCCGGAGTATAATTCCTCACTTTTTATTAATAACGTGTTAATTCTTTTAGTTTTTACCCATGACCGGTGAGTATTTCTAAAAAAATATGGCGTTTTGAAATTGAATAATATTAATTGTATTAATAATGACTTCACATTCTTGCTAATAGTTTTTTTGAACACATTTATAGAAAAAAACAGTACAAAACCACATTTAATCCGGGGAAAAATACTCATGAAAAAAACAGTATTTCTCATTATGAACCTGGTTCTGGCCGTTTTAATCATGTGCCCATTGTCAATCTCCGCGCAGGAATTAAAACCGATCAGGCTTTTGAACCCGCAACTGAATATCGGCAGACCTCTGATGCAGGTATTGAATGACAGGCGTTCTATGCGCGAATTCAGCAGTGAGAAGTTATCCATTCAGGTTCTTTCGAATCTTCTCTGGGCAGCGTGGGGTATCAACCGCAGGGAAAGAGGATTACGTACCGCTCCCTCTGCCGCAAATTTTCAGGAAATCGATATCTATGTGGCTATGGAAGAAGGGTTGTATCTCTATGACGCCGACACACATATGCTGGAACCGATAATAGCTAAAGACATCAGGGCTGAGACGGGTACTCAGTCATTTGTTAAAGATGCGCCGATGAACCTTGTTTATGTTGCGGATTATTCGAGGATGCGGGGAACGAGAGAGGGAAATGAGGTCTTATCAGCTGTCCATACAGGCTACATCAGCCAGAATGTGTACCTTTTCTGCGCATCCGAGGGATTGGCGACAGTAGTACGGGGTCTGGTTGACAAGCCGACACTTAAAAAGGTAATGAATCTACGTCCGGATCAACATGTTACATTCGGACAGTCGGTGGGATATCCAAAAAAATAACCAGGAGGAATGGTCATCATGAAAACACAGTCATTTCGTATCATCAGCCTTATAGCAATTATTCTTCTTATTGGAATTATCGCAACTTCTGCACAGGAACTGAAACCCATAAATTTACCAGCTCCACAAAAGAATGGGGGCAGACCTCTCATGCAGGTTTTAAATGACAGACGATCTTCACGTGAGTTCAGTTCAGAAAAATTTCCTCTCCAGATACTTTCAAATCTTCTGTGGGCGGCATGGGGTATAAACAGGGAGGATTCAGGGAAGCATACCGCTCCATCTGCTTCAAATATGCAGGAAATAGACGTGTACGCTGTCATGGCAGAGGGACTTTATTTATATGATGCGAAAACTCACACTCTTCAACCGGTCACTGCAGAAGACATCCGAGCCCAGACAGGGCGTCAGGATTTTGTGAAGGATGCGCCTGTTAATCTCATCTTTGTGGCTGATTACGCAAGGATGGGTAACAGAACACCAGAAAATATGGCATACGTTTCCGCTGTCGATACGGGTTTCATCAGCCAGAATGTATATCTTTTCTGTGCATCCGAGGGATTGGCAACTGTTGTACGTGGTATGGTTGATAAGCCAGCACTTAAAAAAGCGATGAAGCTGCGTCCGGATCAGAATATCACTTTTGCCCAGAGTGTTGGTTATCCGAAAAGATAGCTTTTATTAAACTAAACAGGATTTTAATAAAATAAAGCCTCTATGAAAGCTTTCTGCAAATCTAACACTTTCCGAACGGCTATTACAGGACCGGGGACTTGAAAGTTTACAAACCGGCTGAACTTCCATCTGGATTTTTATTGTACCATCCATGGTTATACAGCTTTTAAGGAATCATCTGAACATCCAGAGAATTAGGCGTCGATAGTTAGGCCGTCATATGAGGTAATAAGCTTGAGTGGACAGTCGGATATCGCTTTCCCGCGCGTTTCAAGGTACCGCTTCGCGTCAAAAAACGCCTGGGCTATTTGGGAGTCGTTTATTTCAGGATCATGATGAAAGAGTACAAGCTTTTTGACACAGGCACTCAAGGCGAGACCAACTCCGATAATAGCCGTAGAGTGACCGAAATTTTCCCTTTCCACCGTCTTTTCCAGGGTGGCATACATTGCATCGAAAATCAGCACATCAGCATCTTTGTAAAATTCAATAAAGGGGGCATAAACCTCATCGGTTGGTTCTTTGTATTCGCCGTCAGTCGCATACACCACGGTTTTATCACCGGACGTAATACGGTATGAGTACGAACCGCCCGGATGGTGAAGGCCCTTGGTGTTGATGGTGAATGGACCAAGTGTGAAATCTTTTTCTTTTTTTAACTGATGAAAAGTTATCTGTGCTCCCATCTCATCCAACGTTATAGGAAAGTGAACACGATCCATTTGCTGCTTGAAACGCTCCTCGAGATTGGGATGTACGCCATGAATATGAATTTCAGTGCCTTTTGAAAAGGCAGGGGCAAAAAACGGAAAACCGATCATATGATCCCAGTGTGTGTGGGACTGGAGGATATCAATTCGCTGGCCGGAAGTGAGACCGGTCTTCATCATCTGCCGTCCGAGTAAACGGATTCCTGATCCGCAGTCCAGAATGATCTGGTGCTTTCCCTTGCAGATTTCAACGCACGGAGTGTTGCCGCCAAAGGTCATTGCATCAGGGAACGGCATAGTGTCAAGATAGGCATCAACAGTGCTTTCGTCATTGAGGTTGACGTTGCGAGCATTAATGAGCAGGCGCTTAACTTTTATTCTGAACTCGTCGGCAGTCATAGGGGAAGGAATAGAACCTCGTATGCCCCAGAATGTTATCCTCATGTATCCTCCGATTTATTGTAATTTGGAAAGTATCAGCATACGGTCGCTATCCCAGTCAAATCCCTCATTAACATCTTTCATACCAGGTAAGGAACCTGGTTTTTTTCATTTTTATTAGTAAAGTTGCTAATAAAATAGCTATATACCAATTAAAATAGCAAGAAAAAAAGTTTCAGCATATGACACAACTAAGATATTGTATACTTGTTGTTTTACAAAAACAGCTCCGCAATCTGTACCGTATTAAGCGCTGCCCCTTTTCGCAGATTATCAGATACAATCCACATATCCAAGGCTCTTTCATGAGATATATCCTCCCGTATGCGCCCTGCAAACGTAGCATCTTTGCCCTCCGACTCGCTGGCAAGAGGGTAGAGTTGAGAGAAAGGGTCATCCTGTACGGAAATTCCGGGAGCATCATCAAGAATTGCTATCGCCTCATCCCGTGAAAGTTTACGAGCGGTTTCGATGTTCACCGACTCCGAGTGCCCGATGAAAACGGGAACCCTGACTGTCGTGGCTGTAATCCGGATAGATGGATCGTTCATGATTTTTTGTGTTTCGTTTACCATCTTCATTTCTTCTTCAGAGTAATAGTTGGCGTCGAATGCATTGCTTTGCGGAATCTGGGGAAGGCAGTTGAATGCAATCTGATGAGGGAAAACGGAAGGTTCAAAGGAACGACCCTCAATGACTGCCAGCGACTGCTCCTTGAGTTCATTGATAGCCGCTATACCCGCACCTGACACCGACTGGTAGGTTGATACGACAACCCGCTTGATGGTTGCGACATCATGAATGGGTTTCAAAACCACTACCAACTGTATTGTGGAGCAGTTGGGATTGGCGATGATCCCGTTATGCTTGTGCGCTTCTTCCGGGTTAACTTCCGGAACCACAAGCGGGACGGACGCATCCATGCGGAATGCACTTGTATTATCAATAACAACCGCGCCGGCTTTTACCGCGGAGGGGATATACCATTTTGATATCTTTCCTCCGGGTGAACTGAGCACCAACTCGCCTCTTTCAAAAGAGTCGAGCGTCAATTCTTCAACCGAAATTTCGTCACCATTAAACGGTAATTTCTTGCCCGCACTGCGTGAGGATGCAAGTAGTCTTAACCTGTCCAAAGGGAATTTTCGTTCTTCGAGAATCTTTATCATAGTGCGTCCAACGTTACCCGTAGCACCAACAACGCATATATTAAAACTCATGTTTTTCTCCATGTTCACTTTATCCATTTTCCAGTTCAAACGCCTCATGCAGCGCTCTTACAGCTTCTTCCGCACGATCCCTGGCGATAACAAGCGAAATTTTTATCTCGGATGTACTTATCATATGAATATTTATCCCCTTTTCCGCAAGTGTTTTAAAAACCTGCATTGCCACACCGGTATGTGAGCGCATGCCGACACCGACAACGCTGACCTTGGCAATATTCTCGTCAAGGCTCACATCTTCCGCTCCGACCTCAGTTTTGATAAGATCGGCAAGTGAACTGGTTTTTTCAATATCTTCAGTTGTTACTGTAAATGACAGATTAGCGAAACCGTCCACGCTGATATTCTGAATGATCATGTCAACATTAATACCTTTTTCCGCCAGTTTGGAAAAAATTGCGGCAGCCACGCCCGGTTTATCCGGAATCCTGTGCACGGTAAATTTAACCTCGTCAAGGTTATGAGCTATCCCTCGAACGAGCACCTCTTCCATTGAACTGTCCTCCTTTTTTATTAACGTACCAGGTATATCCCCGTGAGCAAGACCGACCCTGAGAACGACACCAAACTTGCTGGCGATTTCTACCGATCTGGACTGAAGCACTTTGGCACCCATACTCGCCAGTTCCAGCATCTCATCGAAACAGATTTCATCCAGTTTCCGGGCATTTGGAACTATTTTAGGGTCGGCGGTAAAAACTCCCGGAACATCAGTGAAAATTTCACACACCTCAGCGTTGAGGGCAGCAGCAAGCGCCACCGCACTCGTGTCGGACCCCCCCCTGCCGAGTGTGGTTACTTCATTTTCACTGGATATGCCCTGGAACCCGGCAATGATAACTATTCGACCTTTCGATACTTCTTCTTTGACACGTGTCGCCTTGATATTGGTGATGCGTGCGCGGCGGTGGGAAGTGTCGGTTATGATTTCAGCCTGTGAGCCGGTGAGCGATATGGCATCATATCCCAGAACCTCAATTGCCATGGAAAGAAGCGCCATTGAAATCATCTCACCGCTTGAAAGAAGCATATCCATCTCACGGTCGGGAGGGTTGTCTGATATCTCACGGGCAAGTTTAATCAATTCATCAGTTGATTTGCCCATGGCGGAAACTACCACAACCACATCATAACCGGTCTTCTTTTTACTTACAATACGTTCCGCCACCTTTTTTATTTTTGTTGAATCGGCAACCGAAGTTCCGCCGAATTTCATAACAACAAGGGGTTTTTTCATACAGGAATAAAATCTCCTATAAAAAGGTTCATCAGTTTGTGCCCCTCGATTATTTTCACAGAACCGGCCTCGGCAGCACTTTCGGAATACACTCTCATATCATCACCTGCTATCCCGGGGCCGTAATAGGCGAAAGGTATCGGCTCCCTCGTGTGTGTGCGCTTAATTATTGGAGTGCGGTGATCACAAGCAACAAGAACGGCCATATCGTTCCTTGTTTTCATTTCTTTGATAATCGATCCTACAACTTCCCTGTCAAAATCCTCAATTGCCTTGATTTTCATCTTGATATCGCCGTTATGGGCGGCTTCGTCAGGAGCTTCAACGTGAACATATATAAAATCCCTGTTTTCGAGCATTTCAATGGCAGCATCAGCCTTGCCCCGGAAATTGGTATCTATATAACCTGTTGCTCCAGGCACGAAAACAGGCTTTAAGCCCGCTGCAATACCGATACCCTTAATGAGGTCGACGGCGCTGATGACACCGCCCTGAAGACCATAGTTTTCCTCTATTGAAGGAATATCCAATCTACGTCCCTGCCCCCACAGCCAGATTGAAGTTGCCGGAAGTTTTCCCGAAGCTATTCTCTTTTTGTTGACAATCGCCTTTTCAAACGCTTCTTCTGATATTTTCATAATCGACAGTACCTTGTCAGCGCCCTCACCATGGGGTAAATGGGATATATATTTCTGCCCGATTATATCATGCGGCGGAGTAGTAACAATAGTGTCATTCCCCCCAGTCCAGATCATGAGATGTCGATAAGAAACACCAGGATAAAATCTCAGGATTTGTGAGCCGATGATGTCATCCAGAAGCTTGATCAATTCCCTGGCTTCCCCGGTCGATATGTGGTCGGCAGAATAATTTTTCATTCTATCGTTTTCGAGAGTAACCAGATTGGCGCGAAAAGCCACGTCATCTTTTCCGAGATGATGACCCATGCTCAATGATTCGAATGCCGCTCTCCCTGTGAACAGTCTGGTAGTATCATAGCCCAGTATCTCCATATTGGCTACATCGCTTCCCGGAGGCATAGAGGGGGGAATGGTCTGAGCCAGACCACCCTTTCCATGAGAAGCAATCCAGTCCATATGTGGTGTTTCGGCAGCCTCAAGTGCCGTTTTCCCCTCAAGCTCGTCTATCGGGTAATCAGCCATGCCATCACCGATCAAAACCACAAATTTCATATCAGCCAACCCATGTTATATCTTCACTGAATCTGTCATCATTGAGACGCATTATCGTCACCACTACTATAGAAAGGATAACAATAATAACACCGACAACTATACCCACTGTACCATAATCAAAACCGTTTTTCTTTTCATTTTTCACTATAGATTCTCCTGATATTCAATTAACGGTCGCTTATTTTTTTACTTTTTTAACAAAAATCGTAATGCACCAGATGAGCGCAGCAATAAAAGCCACCGAAGCAGTAGCTATCAGAATGAAGCTCAGATAATTATCTTCAATTGATTTCCTCAAATCTTTCATTGCCATTCACCATCCTTGCCCTGATGAATTAATAACTTTTTTTGTGATACTGTTTTTTATGAATTATCCAATAAACTTTAGATTAACTAAGATACCAAAATGAATCAATAAAAAATATTAAGCTACATACCCAATATGCTTATAACGCTGTTTTTATCAGCCTTTATCTTTTTAGGTGGCTTGGCATAAGTAACCGCAAGGTCGGGATCTTTAAGTCCGTGTCCGGTCAACGTGCAGACAATAGTCTCCCCGCCTTTGAAGAAGCTACGCTCTTTCATTTTGACCACGCCTGCAAGTGATGCAGCGCTTGCCGGTTCGACGAAAATCCCTTCGCGCGATGAAAGAAGAGCATATGCCCTGAGAATTTCATCATCGCTGACCATATCGATGACCCCGCCGGATTCGTCTCGTGCAGCTTCTGCAAATTTCCATGAAGCCGGATTGCCGATTTTTATGGCTGAAGCGATGGTCTTGGGATTTTCAATACGCTTTCCTCGAACGATCGGAGCGGCGCCTTCAGCCTGCCAGCCCATCATTTTAGGGAATGAATCGCATTTGCCATGAGCATGGTATTCCTTATAACCCTTCCAGTATGCGGTGATATTACCTGCGTTTCCCACCGGAAGAAAATGATAATCCGGAGCTCTCCCGAGTTGGTCCACCACCTCGAAAGATGCAGTTTTCTGACCCTCGATACGCATGGGATTCAGGGAATTCACAAGCATTATAGGGTATTCATCGGTTATTTCTTTCACAAGGGTTAACGCAGTGTCGAAATTTCCATCGATCTCAATCACAACTGCGCCCTGTATCATTGCCTGGGCAAGTTTGCCGAGTGCTATTCCTCCTCCCTCAACAAGAACGATACACTGCATACCTGCCCGTGCGGCAAAAGCTGCAGCGGAAGCTGAGGTGTTTCCGGTAGATGCACACATAATAACGCGGGAATCCTCTTCCAAAGCTTTGGATACAGCCATGCACATGCCACGATCCTTGAACGAACCTGTCGGATTGACACCTTCGTACTTGAAGTAAAGTTCAGAATCAAGTCCTATTTCCCGGGGAATATTAAGGGCTTTAATGAGTGGTGTGTTCCCCTCAAGAAGAGTTATAATCGGTGTTTTATCAGTAACAGGTAAAAAATCCCTGTATGTGTGAATTACTCCCCGGTAAGGCATACCTGTTTTCATTATTTAAATTTCTTCCACTCTGATAAGTTGAACTTTGCCGCGGACACAATCGAGTTCCTCGAATTTCCGCATTGAACGCTGCATATCGCCTTCACAAGCCTCGTGTGTCATGATAACGAGTGGGACATAATCGCCGTCAGCGGTTCCCTTTTGAATTACCGATTCAATGGATATATTCCCGTCGGCAAATATTTTTGAAATTTCCGCAAGCACTCCGGGACGATCCCTGACAGTGAAACGGAGATAATACCTGAGCCTCAATTCCTCAAACTCTACAGGCTCGGGACCGTTATCATCGACAATGATCCGGCTGACATTGGTTGGTGCATCTGTCAATATCCTTGAAGCTATCTCAACCACATCGGAAACGACCGCAGATGCGGTCGGCATCATGCCAGCACCCCTGCCGTAGAATATCTCACGACCCACAGCATCACCGTAGATCTCCACCGCATTGAATTCATCCTCGACCGACGCCATCACCGAGTTGAAAGGTACAAGCGTAGAGTGAACGCGGGCTTCGATACGCCCGTCATCATGTTTCTTGGCGATTGCAAGCAGCTTAATCGTGTAGCCGAGTTCCTTTGCATAGTTTATGTCCTGGATGGTTATGCTTTCAATCCCCTCGCAGTTCACTTGATCAACATCGAGTGTTGCGCCGAATGCAAGCCTGGTAAGGATAACTATCTTGTGGAGTGCGTCTGTCCCGGATACATCGGAAGTCGGGTCGGCTTCGGCATAGCCGAGTTCCTGCGCGTGTGCCAGAACCCTATCATAATCAAGACCGTCACGAGCCATTCCTGTGAGGATATAATTGGTGGTTCCGTTCAGGATACCGAAAATACTCTGAATGACATTAGCGTTGAGTCCATCGACGAGACTTCTGAGAATCGGTATGCCGCCGCCTACCGCAGCCTCAAACATATATGATACATTCGCCTTTGACGCCGCACTAAACAGTTCGGAACCATATCTTGCTAACAGTGCCTTGTTGGCGGTTACCACACTTTTGCCCTTTTCAAATGCTTTGAGGGTGAAAGAGCGGGCAGGCTCATATCCACCAATAAGTTCAATCACAACAGCAATATCGGGATCATCGAGTATATCATCGGCATTAGTGGTAAGGATACCATCTCCAACTGGTATGTCGCGGTCCGTTGTAATGTCCAGATCGGCGATCTTAACCATCTCGATATCAAAAACACGCCCCCTGAGATAAGGTTTACTGCAGCTGAAAATGATTTTTGCCACACCGGTTCCAACGACGCCAAACCCTATAAGTCCGACTTTTACCGTTTTTTTCATATATTTGTCCTCTGAAAAATAATATCATAAACGTCCTATTATAATAATATATTTTTATTTAAGGTGCAAGGTGAATTGACGGGCTTACGATTCATATCGGTAAGAAAATATAAAAGGATTGAAAAGTAAAAAAACCAATGAATTTATGAAATCATTCAGTCCACCCGCCAGCCGTTTGAAAATACAGCACAATTTCAGGGCGGTAACTTTTAAATAGTGCCGCCATCAGTGTACCAGGGTCACTCTTCAGTTTTTTTTCCT
>JBHPFF010000061.1:0-16534 GCA_042572165.1 Candidatus Latescibacterota bacterium
TTAGAGAGGGGATGACCACCCAGCCAGTTCCCCCTCTATTGCAGGGTAAGACACGCAGCGCAGCGGAGAGCCGCGAAGCGCGAGGGGGTCAGGGGGTGAGTTTGGGGAAGGGTTAATGGGATAGATAAAAAAAGTAAAAATCCAAAAATTGCCAAAGTTTAACTATTATCTCGCAATACTCAACGCTGGATCAAACCTACCAGCAACTGTTGGGCTCTGAGCGTTTTTGGTTTCTCTTCGAACTGTTTGGGACAAATAGGGAATTAATTCTCCAAGTGTTACTAAACTGTCATTATTGTAATCAGCATTACCTTTCAATCCTTCGAGAATATAATATGTAAAAATCCCATGACCTCCTCCCCATTGCTGACCTTCCTGTGAATACTGATTTTCTTCAGATGCACTAATGACGCATACTCCATCACCAATTTGGGAAAGGTTTTGAAAACCTGAACTGATTGTATTCTTCTTTATCCCTCTATTGGCTCTTCTGGCAATATCAAAGGCCTGTCCAACGCCACCGGAGTGACATGCATCTGCCATAACAACTACTTTTTTTGCTTTTATAAATCTTTTGAGGGCAGTTTCGATATCCCACATGGGGAAAGCGGTTGTCGCTATGTTATCATAATTCGTATCATAAGGAAGGAAAAAAAGATTATCCGGACTATCAGGTGATTCAGGGCTACCGTGCCCGGCGAAATATAATGTTATGACATCTTCTTCCAACGCCTGTTGAAGCCAGACGAAAAGTGCTTCTCTGATGTTTTGGTATGTAGCATTCTCATCAAGAAGAACATTAACTTGTGAAGGAGAGTATTTGCCTCCAGAAGGAGAAACTAACCAATCATAAATAGTTTTAGCGTCTTTTGAAGCATAACGAAGAGGTGTGATTTGAGAATCTTGATACTTTGAAACACCAATGACAACAGCCCAGTGAAGACCAGACGATGGAAGTCTGAGTGTTTCAGGAGATGAAGGATTAATATTTTGAAGAATTGATGTTGAACTTGATACTTGAGTTTGTAAGCTTGCTAATGAATAATTCTTTTCAAATTCTTTTAATTTCTCCAGAGCAAACTTATTATTAGGATTGTATGCTAATGCCTGATTATAATAATTTATAGCATGTGTAAAATATTCTATGGTTTTATCAGTATTTCCTGCTCTTTTATAAACATTCATTAAATCTGAATACTTCTCGGCCAATTTGAGCTCTGAATCTAATTCTACCGCTTTGTAATAATTATCTTTTGCTTTTTCTTTATCATCATTTTTTTCATAATTGTTGCCCAATAAGTAGTAAATTTCATAGTTTTTAGGATCATTTTCAATAACTTTATTAAAGTATTCAATAGATTTATCTCTGTTACCTTGTTCAACAGAAATCATACCCAATTTTATCAATACTTCACTATTATTCGGTGAAATCTCTATAACTTTTTGATAATTTGTAATTGCATCATTTATTTTTCCTTGCGATTCATAAATATCTCCAATTAATATATATAAATTTTGTCCATTTGGATTATTTTGTAATGATTTATGAGCTATTTCTAAGGCATAATTAATACTACCATATTTTAAAAATTTTTGTGCAAGTGAATAATGTTCAGAAAAATTACTCGAGTCCAGTTCTATCGCATTTTCTGCATTACTAAATGCATCTGTTAAATTTCCTATTTCAAGATAAGTATTCGTAAGATAATAGAATGCTCCACTGTTATTGGGATCGAGTTCTATTGCTTTATTCAAATTTCTCAAAGATGAATCAAACTCACCAATTTTTAAGAATGTTTTTCCTAAACCAATATAAGCAGAAACATTTTTAGGATTATCTTTTAATTCATTCAGATACAATTCCATAGCTATATCATACATTTCATCATTATACAGTATATTTGCAAGTGACAAATTTACATCATTGTTCTGGTCTAAAGATATTATGTCTTTATCATCAATTACTTTATTAACATTTAATAAAGCTTTTTTGGCATTATCAATATCACCTTTTTTAAATAAACTTATAGCAACTTGATAATATGCTTTTGAATTTATTGGTTCATTTTTTGTCGAATTCTTTATAGCTTTCCAATAGTTAGTTAATGCTTCATCTATTTCTCCTTTTAGAAAATGTACCATACCTACTGAGTAATAAATCTCAGCATTATCTCCATAAAAACTTAGTGCTTTATTATAATATTCAATAGCACTATTATAATCCCTTTTGTTTTCGAAAGATTTCCCTGATTTCACATAATTAGTAATTATAATTTCATTTATTTCTTTATTGTTTGGATTAAGGTCTAAAGCTTTATGATAATTTAAAAGAGCTTCATTATACAATCCTTTTTCTTCATAAGTTTTCCCAACCATAATGAGAGTTTCGAATAAATACATACGTGCTTCATTATAAGATGGAAAAATTTCAATGGCAGTGTTGAAGCTTGCAATAGCATTGTCTATATCACCTTTTTTTTCATACGCAAGACCTAATTGATAGTATGCAAGAGCAATTTTAGGGTCACGTGAAATTGCTTGTAGGAATTTTTCAATAGCCCCATCTATATCATTCTGTTTTAATCGTATTTCACCTTGTTTTATTAAATCAATAGGCTTCTGGGCATAGGTTAGATTAGGTATACAGAACAAAAATGAAATAACTACAATTAACTCTATTAAAAAACACTTTATAACCTTCATTTATTACCTCCTAAACATTTTAGATGTTCAAGAATTAATGAGTCTATAGTATAGTGTCCCTTTTTAGACATAAATCATTTTTATAAAAGGGAGTGAGTTTATTGTATATTAATAATTTGTTATAATAAGTTCTAAAAGTCAAGAAAATCATACTTTTTAAATAAGCTCAAAGAGAACTCCTTTACATGAATAATCAACATTCTTACTAATACATTCCCATAGAGATACAACTCGTAGTTTCATAACTGTATAAACTTCAAGCTATTATCCGTAGTTAGGGTAAAATAGTTGCTGGTTTATTTCTATAAAATTATTATTTGCCACTTGATTTACCCCCTAAAAAGTTAAATGTTCTTTTCTTCTGAATTATAAGAATCTTTAAGTTAAAATTTGCTAATAAGAGACACATATCCATCAATTCATTGACCGGCACTCATATATTTTGCTTTGAAAGCCTCAAACTGTTCAACACAACTGAAATACTTGAAAATGCCATGGCTCCGGCCGCCATCGCGGGATGGAGATCTCTGATGAATACCGGCACCCAGGTTATACTATGGAGCACACCTGCTGCAACAGGGATGAGTGAGATGTTATAAAAAAAAGCCCAGAACAGGTTTTGTTTGATAGTCCGCATAGTCTCACGGGATAGCCGTATTGCCCGGACAACACCGCTCAGTTCGCCGCTGACAAGAGTTATATCCGATGCCTCCTTTGCTATATCGGTACCTGTTCCGATTGCTATTCCGACATCCGCACGTGCAAGTGCCGGTGAATCATTGATTCCATCACCGACCATCCCTACGAGGTGTCCGCTTATCTGATAATCACGTATAAGCGATTCCTTTTTGTCAGGCAGGATCTCGGCAACAACACTGTCTATCCCAACACTTGATGCAATCGCCGATGCTGCACGTTTGTTATCTCCGGTGAGCATGACCGGTTCAATGTCAAGTTGATACAGACTATCAACCACCTCTTTAGCATCAGGCTTCACCTGATCGGACACTCCGATAACACCTGCGATTCTGTCATCGATTCGTGCAATCATGACAGTTTTACCAGCTTCGGAAAGCTCGTTCACAATTTCGAGTACTTTTCTTTCAATCTTAATCCCATCACCGATCCATTTGATTGATCCGATCCTGACCGAATGACCTTCAACCTGCGCAAGTATTCCGTGCCCGGTAATCGCTTCAAACTTCTCCGGTTCCAGAAATTTAATATCTCTTTCTTTCCCACTGTTCACTATAGCACGAGAAAGGGGATGCTCTGAACCTGATTCCGCACTGACCACAAGTAAAAAATCTCGGTCACCTTCAGGACCGAAAGGTATCCAGTCTGTTAAAACAGGTTTTCCCATTGTAATTGTCCCTGTTTTATCGAACATAAGGGTCGTTAACCTGTGAGCAGTTTCAAGCGCCTCGCTGTTCCTGAAAAGCACTCCCATACCGGCTCCCTTACCGGAACCGACCATAACCGCTGTCGGAGTTGCAAGCCCTAATGCACAGGGACATGCAATCACCAGTACCGCAACCATCCGTATCATGGCAGATACAAATTCACCTCCTGCAATCCACCAGATGGCAAAGGTGATGAATGCAATACCGATAATGGACGGCACAAAAAATGCCGAAACACGATCGGCAAGACGCTGTATAGGCGCTTTGCTTCCTTGTGCACGGTTAACGAGCTGAATAATTTGTGCAAGTGCCGTGTCGCTCCCTACACTGGTCGCCCGAATTTTAAGTCGTCCCTGGAGGTTAACTGTTGCACCAAAAACAGTGTCTCCCGAAGCCCTGTCAACCGGAATCGATTCACCGGTCATCATACTTTCATCGACTGTAGACTCACCTGAAATCACTTCACCATCGACTGGGATACGCTCACCAGGGCGAACAACTATTATATCTCCAGATTTTATCTGATCGGCAGGAACATCCCGCTCAATCCCGTTTTCCTCGAGATGTGCAATATGTGGAGCCAGGTCCATGAGTTTTCGTATCGCTTGTGAAGCCCGGCCCTTTGCAACAGCTTCAAGGAGTTTCCCGACCTTAATGAGCGTAATTAT
This sequence comes from Candidatus Latescibacterota bacterium, assembly GCA_042572165.1. Classification (GTDB taxonomy): domain Bacteria; phylum Latescibacterota; class Latescibacteria; order Latescibacterales; family Latescibacteraceae; genus JBHPFF01. Next base: position 4,775 of record JBHPFF010000061.1, read on the forward strand.
CATCGCAGAGGTCTCAAAATAGACATGTGTACCAAAAGACGGTATAAAAAGGAGAGCCAATGAATAGAAATATGCGGTAGATGATCCTAAAGCAACAAGAACATCCATGTTTGCGCTTCCGTTTCGAAGACTTTTGAAACCTCCGGTATAGAAACCTCGGCCGGTATAGAACTGTACCGGTGTCGCCAACGCCCAGAAAAGCCAGTTGACCCAAGGCTCATGTGCCCATGAACCGAGGAGTGAGAAGTCCCGCACCATGCTCATGACAAAAAGAGGAACGGTAAAAAGCACTCCTGTCACAAGCGCAAGTCGTTCCCGGCGCACCTCTGTTTCACGAGCTATCTGTTCTTCGTCACCTCTCGAATCTCTTTTACGTGGGAGCACAAGCGTATAACCGGCCCTGTCGACCGCCTCAGCGAGTGTCTCAAGTGTTACAACCGATGGATCATATTCAACAGTAGCTGTCTCAGAGGCAAGATTCACCGAGGTTGAGGTTACACCTGAAACTCTTTTAGTAAGTGTCCGCTCAATTGTGGCGGCACAGTTGGCACAGGTCATGCCGATAACGGGTAAATTGACAACATTTGTTTCTTTTTTTTTCTCTGATTCAGCACGCATGATTTTCACCTTTTATGATTCAATCTTGATTCGGATGGTATCCAATATCTCGAAGAGTTTTTTGTATAATCTCCCATGTAAGCGGAGAGTTCCATTTTACCGTAATCATCTTACTTTTCTCGTTTCCATCAATTGAAACAATGCCTTCAAGATAATTCAGTTCACGTTTGATTGTCATTACACAGTGCCCGCATGAAATTGCCGGAATATATACTGTTTTTTCTTCCATGACTTTTCTCCTTAAAATTAAGTTTTCCAATTGTTCACGTAGGCCTGTGAAAAAATTCATTGAAAAGAAATAATCTTATCGTGATTTTTATTTTCCCTGATAACTCCATACCCGAGGCCTTTTATCTGATTTACTAAATCCTCATACTTCAAAGAGGTGTCGTCAAATTCTACGACCGCTTCTCCCAGGGCAAAGTTAACGGTGGTTTTATCCACCCCGTCGATTTTGTTCAACGCCTTCTCGATTGTTAACGCGCATGATGAGCATGCCATACCGGTGATACTAATTGATTCTGTCTTGTTCATTGTAACGTTCCTTAATTATTTTATCATTTTCCCGATTGTCTTCATCAGTTCATCAATCACAACAGAATCACCCTTTTCAACCTGTTCGATGATACAGCTTTTCATATGGGCTTCAAGCAGCATCTTTTTAACTCCCGTTAATGCAGCCTCAACTGAGAGTATCTGGTGAAGAATATCATCGCAGTACACATCATCCTGTATCATTTTATTGATGCCCCGAACTTGCCCTTCAATGCGGTTCAGCCGGCTTGACAATTGCTCTTTTGTTTTATCCTGATGATGTGCCTTTTTGCCGTGACATGTGTTACGTTCATTCATAATGGCCTCCTCTATATTTTAGCATACCCCCCTACCCTATAATATATCTATAAAGTTTTCTCTTGTCAAGTGGAAAAACAAGAAAAGTCGTTATGTCATTACAATTAACAGATATTAAAAATAAATTAAAGGAGAAAAGGGGAAATAACTCAAAGTGGGTTTTTTATAAATAATAAAGGTAATCCAATAAATGGGGCAAATTGGAGAAAAAGAATTTTTTATCAGGCAATTAAATTGACAAAAATTCGATCTATCAGAATTCATGATATACGACATACCTATGCTTCACTTTTACTTCAAATGGGTGAATCAATGTTATATGTTAGAGATCAGCTTGGACATAGTTCAATAAGAATCACCGTTGATACTTATGGACATCTTGTTCTAGGAGGGAATAAAGAGGCAGTTGATAAGCTTGATGATAATTTTTAATCTTAACGTTTAATTCAATTATGAAATAATTAAATTTATATCCGCACCCAAAACAAAAAATAGACTACGCTACATTTGGCTAAGTCATTGTTATTTTATTGGTGGAGCAAAGGAAACGTTTTGCGAACCATTAATATGATAATACACAATGCACCAACATGCAAAGCCGCCCCATCCTAATCGTCAAACAGGAACAGCTCGTCCAGGGATGACTCATGTGTCTTGTGAATTCTCTGCCATGATAACTTATCAAATTAATAATATTTGTATGTCATTCACATAAAAGCTGAGAGCAGGCCAAACGTTGCGATCCGGCCGATACTGTAGATAGTATCGAAGCAAGGCCTCTACCCTCTGCGATAATTAAGACATGTAAAGAATGAATTTAATACTCCGAATAATCATAATGATCTTCATATTTAGAATCGGTTAAGAAATCAAAATCTATGAAATCACTATCAACGCAGTCATCGATATCACTATCAACGCAGTCATCGATATCACTATCAACGCAGTCATCGATATCAACATTATCCTCCAGAAAATCGACCTCGCAATAAGCGGTTTTTTTGCCACATCTGGCGCATCCAACCAGAAAGTTGCTTATGACATATTTCAAATAAAACTCATGATCGCAGTTGTCGCAGATATAGAGATACTTTTTTTTATCCTGTTTCATTTTAATACCTCTTGTTAATTTGACTATTAAAACATAGAACATTTTTTTAAGATAATATATTCGCTGATTTACCTCCATGTCGCGGTGAAAAAACGGAGCAAAATAATCCCGTTCCAATCAAACGTGTTTTAATAATTTCTGATGTATATTGCACAATCCTAATGCGTAAATAATGACGATTATAATATACATTTTTAAAAAAAGCAAGCAAAATTATCAAATAAATTATGGTCACTCTATCATCATTGTATATAATATATTATGCTAGTATTATGCAGAGGTATATGAATGAAATATTAAGCGATTATTATGTATATACGCGTGGGATCCTGAAATTATTTTTTATGTACTCATTTTCATATCCGTAGTAACTGGATTATTATATCGTAAAAAGGATATATCGCACCCTATCTGAACCCAAAACAAAAAAAGACTCAGCCGTATTCAGCTAAGTCCTTGTTTTTATTGGTGGAGCAAAGGGAACGTTTTGCGAACCATTAAAATTAGTTTTGTAACGTAGTGGTTTACGCATCAGCCACGCGATTTAATGCATTGGCTGCATACGCTGGGACGCCCCACTAATTGAAGACTCTGACTTCGCCTTCACCTATGTCTCCAAAAGTACCTACTCATCAAAAACCACTTAAACATATTTGAGTGCTTCTTTAGCTTCTTTGCGGATAATATAAGGCCAACACTCATAATCTTCCTCATCTACGTCCAAAAAGAGACGACACAACTCCTTAAGTTTCTCGCGCTCCGGAGCAGTAAGATGACCATATTTAGACAGTTTACCTAAACTACGTACCACCTTGGCACGAATACTTGTGCTTGGATCGGCCAGATCAGTCTGTAATCTTTCAATGAATCCCATATGCAACTCCTCCGATAGATGCGATGGTGGAATAGATTCAGCAAATTTCCCAATCGCCCGAATTGCTGTATCTCGGAGTTCAAGGTTGTCCGATTGAGCAGCTTCAATAACGATATAAGCAGCCTGTACGATTTTTGGTGTTTTTATCTTTCCCAGCGTGTACAGAATAAATGAGCGTAAAGCAGGATCAACCGAAGATTCATATTCGTCCATAAGAGGTTTTATAGCATCTGTACCTATACGACCTAAGACTTGGGCTATAGCGAACTGTGCTTTGATATCCGTGGTATCTAGATTTTTCACCAGGATGGGTATGACCCACTCGCCGAAGCCAACAACAAGACTAATGGCCTCATCCAGTATAGGCATCAGATCAGGTCGATCCCAAGGATCAATGTAAAAAATTGTCGAAACCATTTCAAACAGCGGTTTTGATTCATTAGAGCCAATTCTGGAAATTTCACTCCTGGCAAGCGCTAACCCTTGTCGTAACTCTTCTATCTTTGTACTTTCCATGAGTGTCCGAATGGTACTATAAGAATTCTTTTGCATTAATTCCTCCTTAGTATCCGACACTCAAAGCAGCCCAGCCTATAATTAACTTTCTCTTTAGAAAATTATCATGAGGACTAAAGTGAGTGTTAATTCAACAATAGTTATAAATACAATATTTATCATTAATAGTAAATTAATATTTTGTTAAATATAAAAAAAATAACTATGGATTGCTAAATAGCCTTAAATTCTTGGTAGAGCAAATTGAACGATTTGCGAACTTTTCAGCTCACAGTCGAATATATCATAAATTATTGTATTATAAATAATTACTACGACCTTTAAATAAACATTCCTCATGTCAAAAGAGTGAGATGTAGAATTTATATAATATGAGAAGCCAATTTTTTTATTGAAAAGTAATATTCCTACCATATAAAAAAGCAATAATAATTCCACCAATTCCCTGCTCAACCATATGCCATAAGGAATTTTTGATTACATATGCAATTGTTGTGTCACCGTGGGCGGCTACCATAGCAAGACCGTGCGGGAATACCCAAAGCAAACCTATAACAGCACCAAATCTTAAGCCTTCTTTGAGCGGCCCATTCCCTTTATAACCAAGCGGATACATATAAGCCATTAGTAGGGCAAGTATAAAATACGCGACAAGCAAAAGACTAATTCCATCATGTGTCGCATGAACATCCTTATAGAGATTTGCCATGATCAAATTATGCCATAGGCCTGCAACAATCCACATTCCAAGACCTCCACCTAAAGTAGCAAGTATTAGTTTTTTAAATTCATTCTCATAAAATCCTCCATTTACGAACTATTAGAATGATTATACAGAATAAATAACATGCAATCTGTATACAACTAAAAAACTTAGCCTTATTCAGCTAAGTCATTGTTTAAGTGGTGGAGCAAAGGAAACGTTTTGCGAACTATTAAACTACAAATTCGAAATGGAAAAGAATGAAGTATAATGACTATTGCACAAACTGGTCAGCAGTCGAGCAATTTGTTACATGTTTCTTATACTTTCATTCTATATGTTTTTTTTGTGCCTCGCCTTCAAACGTGGATAGCCTATACTTGAATACAAATAATTAAGGAATATATAGAATAGGAGAAGCTTAATCTCTCAACGTAATTGATATACACCATCCTTACAAATACATCTGCCGTCCACAACAATTGTAGGTTTTAAAATAATATAATCTGTGTGTTGACTGCTTTCGTTTTGACCTCCCTCGAACATAGTATTAGAACCAAAACCAAAATGAACCGTCCCTCGCGCTTGCTCAGACTCCATCATTTGCGAATTCCATTTTGAATTGATACTCGTTCCAATGCCCAATTCAGCAAGGACATGTGCATTTGCATCTTTTGTGAGATCATTATGTACCCATCTTTGTTGTTTGTCGGTTTCGTCCATTTCCGAAAGATTATTAACACGGCCGTTTTCAATTCTTAAAAGAAACGGTTTCTCCGGTGGACCGTAATAAGCACAACCATCCACAAAAACAGTACCATTTGATTTCTGTTCATCTACTGTTGCGAAGATTTCACCATCAGAAACAATCCATGACCTTGTCTCAATATGAATGTCCGTTCCTTGTTCAGTTGTAACATTGATTTTCTCAGCACCGGTAATTTCAGCAAGTAATGCTTTCCGAAATTGTTCTAGTTCATCCTGATCTGCACTCATCAAACGAATTAATCCGGGTAACGGCATAAGCATATCCCAATAATACTGTTTGTCGGATATTTTCAAACCGGTCACAGGATGTCCAACATTCTCGAATATAAACAATGCATCTTCGACATTCGATAGAATTATCAATCCCAAGGAACCGGTTTTATCATTAATGCTTGATTTGATTGCGGAAAGATTCAATTCGGATGTATCGCTGATCCGCAAGAGACGGTATTCAATTCCTTGCTTTTCTAGCTCGTGAGTTATCCACGATGCAAATGCCTCTTTCCCTTTTGAGCAGATTACAGCGATTGATTCCAAAGGCGTTTGTGTCACCTTACTAATAATATTACTCGTTGCATTTTGCAATTTCTCTTTATCAAATCCTTCAATTAGAGGGAGAGTAGTTTCTGCACTACACACTGATGCAAACGATACAAAAAGAACACTTATAATGACTACGAGTCTCATTTATACTCCTTTTGATAGTATTGTTGTTACATGCAATATATCTTTTGACGTTATCTCGTTAGAATAAATTTCATTAATTAGCAAGGTAATGAAATTATACGGAATGTTAACAAAAATGAGAACAACTGAAAATGGATTAATCGTCAATTACATTAGAATGGAGTATTTCAATCATTAAATTTCGCTGGAGTAAAACAGGAATATTTCAGGAGCTAGTCGGGATCGAACCGACGACCTCCTGACTGCCAGTCAGGTGCGCATTGCTATTTCATAATCATCATAATCTATTGATATTCAACACAATACAGCATGGCTGCTACCATTATTATCTTCGATGTTAATGCCACAGATGTCACGAATTAACATGAATGCTGGCAAGAATTGGCAAGGTTAGATTATCATGTTAAACGAACTCTCATCATAAACAACCAATTAAGAAATAACTACATTCCAGATATTAAAAAATTTGACTGACTTTTACCAAATAATTTTCAGATAAAATTACGGGGAATGATTTTTTACTTGATTGTAATAAAAGAAATAATCCTTGACAAATTGCAGAAAGTTGAATACTATTATACGAGAAATATTTCTCTAAGATATCCTGAGTTGTTGAAAATCTCCACTCGCTTTAGTGTAACTGGCTCATGGAAAATCACGTGAAATCCGTTTATAACCCAAATAAAGTACCCTTTAATGAATTTGATATGGATAATATCGGATTAAAGGAGAATAGCTCTCAAAAATAAAATATTAACATTTCATCCTTCGATATTTTAATTTTTCACTATAAATTGTTCTTAATTAAATAATTTTATAATAGACTTTTAGGATATTCATTCGTCAAAAATATAATTAAGTTTATTTTATTAGGTGGATTATTATATGAATCCCTCATTTCCTCTAATTACCAAAACTTTCAAGAATCGATATGTACTGTACCCATCACTAACAGTGATTATCATCCTCTCTGTTATTATCTATTTTTTCATATTTGGCAATTCTACTGATGATAAAGAGAACTGGACGGATGTTCAGCAAGGCGAATTTATTATTAATCTTGTGGAAAGCGGCGAAATCCAGGCTGTCAACTCTATGTTTGTCAGAGCACCCAGAGAGTGGATGATGGATCTTCAGATCATTGATATGGTACCGGAAGGCACGATTGTAAAAGAGGGTGATTTTCTCGTTCAGTTTGATACCAGCACATTAGATGAGGAACTGGGCAAGGCCATCGACAAAATGAAACAGGCTGAAGCGGACTTGAAAAGTATTGAGACCCAGCAAGTTTCAAGAATGTCTAAACTGGAAAGAAACATTCAAATAGCAATATACTCCAGAGAAGCAGCTGAAATAAAAGTAGAAAAATTAAGATTCGAATCCACCAATCTACAAGAAGATGCACGTCTTAATCTTCAGAAAGAATTAATCCGTTTTGAAGAAAATGAGAAAAAAATTAAGGCCCAAAAGATAATTGATACCGCAGAATGGCAAAAGTCATCACTCAGACTTGAACAGGCCAAATCTGGTGTCGAACAAATAAAAAAAAGGATCGATCAGCTCACACTTCGTGCACCGATAGCGGGAATGGTTGTATACAATGAAATTGGCGGGTGGAATGCACCGCGCTACAAAGCATCAATTGGCGACAAAGTTAGATCAGGAGAAAATGTGATCAGCATACCAGACCTTTCGAAGATGAAAATGGTGGTGAAGGTAAACGAAATGGATGCCGGTTATCTTAAAAAAGGCCAGAAAGTGCAATTGCTGCTTGATGCTTTTGATGAATCTATTTATCACGGCTCTGTTTCAAACGTGGCATCACTTGTGGAAAAAACACGTGAATACTGGCAATCTTCTGCAAAAGCACCCTCATTTCAGGTCACAATAATGATTGATGAGCAGGATAAAAAACTCAAACCGGGTATGACCGCCCAGGCAACGATTATTCTTGAAAAAATTCCTGATGCTTTTTTTGTTCCTGTTGGAGCCATATTTGAATTGGATGACGGCAGTCCTGTAGTATATTCCAGGAAAAACTTCCCAGATCCGGTACTTGTAAAGCTGGGCAAACAAAATGACAGGTTTATAACTGTTATTAACGGACTGGACGAAAAAGATGAAGTGTCGCTTTTTGCGCCAACTGAAGAGGTACATCCCCTTGGATGGTTTGTAGAAATGGAGCGCCTGAGAACTGAATTTCAGGAATTTCTTACTCATATCGAAACTATGAACGAGCGTGGACTGACCTATGATCCCGCACAACAGGACTCCATTCAAAAGGCACAGAAATTATCGCCGGATATGCCAACGGGAAACAGAGAAATTCAGCAAAAAACTACCGGATCCGCAGTTTCGGGAACGAAGGTTATCAAAAGCGAAAGCAAGACTACTGCAACTCAGAAACCATGAGCCGATCTTTTAAAAGATACTATGCAAATACTAATTTATATTAAACTTAATTAAATACATTTTACCATTGATACACCGGGAGTAATAAGATGAATATAAAGTATCCGGATATCAAAAAGCTTAAGAGCAAAAAATTATTCATAGGGGGCGTTGCTCTCATTATTATTGCCGGAATAATTCTGATTGTCCGGGCAAGCACCGACTCGCCCAATATTGCCACGTTCGAAGCCAACGTGGGTGAATTTATTATCGATATCAGGGAGAGCGGTGAACTCAAAGCGGCAAAATCCTCATCTGCGGGTGTGCCGCGGAGAGTGTACGGCCAGACCCGTATTGTCAGGATCGTTGAGGATGGCACGATAGTCAAAGAGGGTGATTTTCTCGTTCAGTTTGATACCAGCGAATCCGAAAAAAGGGTTCTGGATGTACAAAACGTGCTTCAGAACGCAAAAGCCGAGCTTACCAGCCAGAGGGCAAGTATCGAATCAAATATGGGAAAACTGGAAAATGATTATCTCATTCAGCAGTATTCTTACGAACAGTCGAAACTCAAATACCAGCAGATGGAATTTGAAGCGGAATCTCGGAAACGTGAGCAGGAACTCGAATTTAAAAAAGCCGAACTGTTACTTCAACAGGCAAAAGAAGAAGTGAACTCACAGAAAATTATTGACGAGGCCAATATTTCAAAGGCCGATCTGAAAGTAAAACAGGCGGAGAGTAATTTAAAAGAGGCACAGGAGATGCTTGACGCTTTGACACTGACGGCACCCAAAAGCGGTATGGTAGTGCTCCAGGAAATATATGGGATGAGTGGCGGCCGTGAAAAGGTGAAAGTGGGTTCCACCCCCTACCGTGGAATGGAACTGGTCAGCATACCTGACCTATCGGTAATGCAAGTGAAGACAAAGGTGAATGAAATTGACATAAGCAGTGTTGCGGTCGGTCAACAGGTAGTGATTACCCTTGATGCTCTGGAGGGTCCTACCTTTTATGGTAAAGTTACCAATGTTGCGACACTCGCTCGAAGCGAGATGGGATCGGATGAGAAAATATTTGACGTTGAAGTCACTATCGAGGGTGAGGATGAGCGGCTGAAACCTGGAATGACAGCAAAGTGTAAAATTGTTACAAACAAAATCGATGAAGTACTTTTCGTGCCGCTTGAAACGGTATTTGAAAAGGAAGATACCACTGTTGTATATGTGAAGAATGGAAGATTTAAACGTAGACCGATCAAGACAGGAGCAAAGAACAGCGATTATATTATCATCGAAGAAGGGCTTTCTGAAGGTGAAGTGGTTGCCCTGCGTGATCCCACGCTTCCCCTTAAAGAAATTGGAATTGAAGAGGCAGAAGAAAGCGGGAATAAAAAATAATATGTAATCGGTTATCTCATTATACGGCGGATTCGGAGGCTTCATGATTCACATGAAAATGAATTACCCTGTGGCCGTTCAAATCGTTTTATTGAACTATAGAAGAAAGAATTATTATTGCAGAATGAAATCTCATAACATCCAATCGTCATAATTTAATATTTACATGTTCAGGGCACTAATATGAATTACAGAGAGAATATTTTTATCGGACTTGAGGGATTGAGGAGTCATCTGCTCCGTTCGCTTTTGTCAATGCTCGGTATCATTTTTGGTGTCGGTGCGGTAATCGCAATGCTATCCATCGGCGAAGGGGCAAAGCAGGAAGCGCTGGAACAGATTCAACTTATGGGTATGTATAATATCATCATACAGGATGTGCCGAAAAATGAAGAAAACAAAGAAGAAAATAATTCCAGCCTCTCCCAAGGTCTTCAATGGGCTGATGCCCGTGCAATACAGGAACTTAATCCACTTATGGACATTTGTGTTCCCATACGCGAGGAGCAGCTTGACGTTCGTTACGGGAAAGAACGAACCAAAGCGAATATTGTTGGGACAACTCCGGATTATGCCTTGGTTATGAACTATGTTGCCCGGGAAGGAGCTTTTTTCAATTTCCGTGATGTTGATAAGGCGCGACGGATATGTGCCCTCGGCAACGGTATCAAGCGTGATCTGTTTCTTTTCCGCGATCCGCTGGGGAAGAAAATCAAGATAAGCGACCAATGGTTCACCGTTGTAGGCATTATGGAGGAAAAATCGGTATCTACCAGCAGAAAGATAGGTCTCCCGCTTCATGATATGAACCAGGATATTTATATACCCATAACTGTTGCGTTGAAGCGTTTTACAAGCGTTGGCTCCAAGATGGTATATACTCCGGGCACGGGATGGAAGACAACAAATGAAAGTGAGATTAATCGCGTCATCGCACGTGTGAACGATATTAATAGAATACAGGAAGCAGCAAATATACTTAAGTCCTCAATACTCAGGCGTCACAACAGAGTTGAGGATTTCAAAATAATAGTTCCCGAAGCTCTCCTTCGCCAGAGCCAGCAAACCCAGCGCATTTTTAATATTGTCATGGGTGCGATCGCCGGCATTTCACTTCTTGTCGGTGGAATCGGTATTATGAATATTATGCTGGCCGCCGTCATGGAACGCACCCGCGAAATAGGTATACGCCGCGCTACAGGAGCAACACAACGTGATATATTAAGCCAGTTCCTGATGGAAGCTGTGATGTTGAGTTTTTCAGGCGGTTTAATCGGTATATTGCTCGGTTTCTTTTTAACAAGAGTTATTGCCGCTTATGCTGACTGGCGCACGATTGTTTCATTGCAGTCAATTTTTCTTGCCTTCTGGGTGTCTGTGTGTGTCGGAATTATTTTCGGGGTCTTCCCGGCGCGCAGGGCGGCAATGATGAATCCTATCGAAGCGTTGCGTTACGAATAAAAGACAAGATTTTTTCACAAAACTAAAGAGAGAGTATCCCTTCGAGGAGCTGACGTGGATCGCTCCTGTGGAGAGAAGTAGAAAAGATGTGACCTCCTGACTCCCAGACAGGAGTGCAAAAATAATCATAATATATTATTTATTAATCAGGTGTCACAGTATTTGACCGCTATCCGTCTCACTATTAAACCGTCCTTTGCACTATTACCAGATTGACCGAATGATACTATAAATAAATATTCTCATGAGAATATAATTATGTATTATTCAAATGAGATTATTGTTAGCAGAACAGCCTAGCAAACTTTTCGAATAATTCAGGTTCAAAATTTTTATTCATCTCTTCCTTAATGATTTTCAAAGCATTAAATGTTGAATG
>JBHPFF010000062.1:0-16300 GCA_042572165.1 Candidatus Latescibacterota bacterium
TGATTGAAATGGCAAAGAGACATGGTGTCCCTACTTTGGTTGATGCTGCTGCCGAACGACCTGATGCGCCTAATCATTACACCGAAGCAGGATGCGACCTCGTATGCTACAGTGGCGGCAAATGCCTTTGTGGACCGAACGACTCCGGCTTGCTTCTGGGACGCAAGGATCTTGTAGAAGCGGCTGTTGGGGGTGCTACACCATCTGCTAGGATGGGGCGTTCAATGAAGGTCGGAAAAGAAAGTATTATGGGTCTTCTGGCGGCAGTTGATCTTTGGGTCAATGTAAGAGACCATGATGCTGAGTGGAAAGAATGGTTGAGACGGCTTGACTACATGAGTAAGAAAATAGAGCAAGTCCCCACAGTTAAAACAGAAGTGCTTCAGCCAGGCAGGCTTTCAAATTATACGCCGTGCATGACCGTTACCTGGGATCAGAACACGGTTAAATTAATCCCGAGCGAACTTAGGCAAAAGTTACTTGAAGGTGAACCGAGAGTTTCGGTTGACGATGAGGTGGGAGACGCATTCCGGAGCGCAGGGGATTGGGTATCAATTAACCCTTACATGATGGAAACCGGCGAAGAAGTTCCTGCTGCACAAAAATTTTACGATGTCATGTCAAACGCTATCTGACAATCGATACTCTTTATGGCATGTATTAGAAATTAAATGCCATAGTGGGATACCATTCACAAGGCGGCGGATTTGATGTCAAGTGAGGCGCACAGAGCATTGAAAATTTGTTTTTAGACCGTGCTAATGAAAAACCAGCTAAAGTCATAATAGATGAATCGTTGCGGGAGTGGATTGTGGGATAGTCAGACACAGCAGGTACGTCACGTTTCAGGTGGCAGAGGTTTCAATAGACAAAAAAGTTGTTTGCCGAGATATTGTCTCGGATTGAACGATTGTTATGTTATACGGCATAGTGACACTCATAATAGTAAGACCTGATAGACAGTTGACTCTACTTGTCGTGTTTATGCAAAAAGACAATAATAACATTGAAAATAAAGTTCATTTCGAGGCAAAATATCCTAAAAATACATTTGTTTCAAGCCAGAAAAAATGATAGTATTCAACTATGGATAAATAATGCGGCTTAAAAAATCTTTTTTAGAGGTTGATATAGGGAATTTCAGTTTATAAAAGTCACTGGAGGAAAAGGAGGCAAGTCATGTCTGGAAATACTAATGAATCAAGGCGTAGATTTCTCAAAATCGGAGCCTCGATGATACTTGTAACATCCGCACTATCGGCAAATGCGAAGGTTATTTTCAAACGAAAGTCCCCTGCCTCAAAAGAACTTCTTGAAGTAGGACTGATCCTTGGTGCGGGAGGTCATTCCAATGGTATATGGGGTAATTATCTCAACCCGCCTGCGGGAGAGGTCAGGCGGACTGGTATGGTTTACACCAAAGTATGGTCCGCAGACCCGAAGGTTGCGGAAGGATTTCGTGAGAAATACGGCACTGAAATTGTTAAGAAATTTGATGGTATGATTGGCAAGGTACATGGAATGATTGTTGATGATTTCTATGCTGTTACCTACAATTACAAGCTTGCACGGCCATACCTGGAAGCGGGAATACCAACGTTTGTGAACCGTCCCTATGCTGACTCAATGATGAAAGCTCGTGACATGGTCAACTGTGCCAGGAAAGGCAATGCACCTCTCATGACCGGATCATCATGGGAGCACTTAAAAGAAGTCCACACGGTAAGAAGAAAAGTGAAGCTTGATGAGATTACAGGTTATGAAGCATGGAACTCCTGTTCTGATTTCTACTCGCATGGTCTTCACGGGGTATGGTGGGCGTACGCCACTGCAGGTGGTGGGATCGAAGCTGTATCAATGAAGTCAAAGGATTGGCGAACCTGTGCAAATCCCCATGATCCGGAGAAGTCAAGCATTACCTATGTGGAGTACAAAGACCGTGGCAAAGGGCCTTTCATTGGAAAGATTAATGAAGGACAGATGCCGGGTATAGGTGGCAACAACTGTGCCATTGTTTTTCAACCCGAGAACCAGACGCACATACATCACTGGGTGGATCAATGGGGAAGAGCCGAGTTTGCGTGGCTTCCAATGCTGCACCGTGTACAGTGGATGTTTGAAACGGGCAAGCTGTTCCAGACACATGAAGAGATACTTGAAAAGACAGCGATGTTTATAGCGGCATTTCATTCCCATCTGGAAAAGGGTGGTAAAATGGTAGAGCTTGATACGCTCCCGGAAGACTGGGCCATTGGTTCGCCATATCTGAATGAAAAATCGAAAGCATATATTGATCCGTATATTAAACTTTTCGGTGAGGAAAAAGGTGCGTTACAACCGTTATAGAGATATTTTCCGGAACATCCATGAGGGACTCTATTGTGGCTTCTGTGAAAGATTAAGAATATTAATGTGACCTGCCCCCACTCTTTGGACCACTTTTTGTGTTAGTCAAAATCCGAATGAAATGTTGACAGGAAGTAATTAGTCAGATGTTTTTTTATCAAAATTGTTTTGCTGGATAAATTGACCAATTTTTTTATCTTCAACTGCAATATGTTCCAGCAACCAATTTTTTAAAAATATCAATAATTCAACTGGAGCACGCATATTATTATACTCATAACTTTTAACATTACTTATTAACGCAATAATGAAATCCTTATGCATTTCCTGTTGTTCTTTTAATCCAGGATATTTAGACTGAATCATATATTTTTCTTCGGTATTAAAATGGTTTTTTACATATTCAACAGCTTCCTTGGCTGCGCTTTTAAAAGTTGCAGTTCTATTTACTTTCCCATTTAAAGAAAGTCCAGCATGTAAATCATTAATAAGTTTAACCAAACTAATATGCTGCTCATCTACTTCAGTTATACCAATTTTATAATCTTCTTTCCACTCAGCAAAAGTTCTTCTCATTTTATCTCCCTTTATAAATACATAATCAGCATTTCCCGTTGTATTTCTGAACACTTTAACCGATATTTCCAAATCAAAATTAAATATGACTGATAATCGGATTTTCGAGGCAAGGTCACTCTGAACATCCTACTTTCAATTTATCAGAATATTGGGGAAAGTCAAGGTGAAGTTGATGTTCATAACGATGAAGATGAGGCAAATATATAACCTCGGGAAAGGAGGCTTGAAAAACAGTTGTAATTCACTAAAAGTACACCTTAACTTTTAACTCAAAGTGTCCAAATTGTTCTGACGGGATACAGTTGCCAGAATAATTCGGAGTTATTAGCCCTCCTGATTTTGATATGGGGAATGTCGGGTTAAACCTTTCGATGCTGATATTTGTCAAAGTAGGAAAGAAACAAAAGTAAAAAAGATGAGGGCGAGTTGTGAAAACAGATGACTTTATCGTGAAATTAACGAATGCGATACAACACAAAAACGCCGCTTTGACGCTCGCTCTTTTTATAGCTGTCATACACTTTATTTTTCTTATATCTTATTTTGAGCCTTCTATATCGACACCGGACGCTAACGGTTATTTCAAACAGGGCGGGCTCCTTGCCACCAGCGGGCGGACTTTTTTTGAAACCGAGTCCGATGCCCAACATATCAGCCCGCACTGGCATTGCGATGGTGAAAACCTCTATTACTCTACGTATCCGCCGGGATTGCCCGCAATTATCGCTCCCGTCTACAAAGTCTTCGGGCCCAAGGCCGCGCTTCTTATTAATCCTGTTTTGGCATCTCTCTCGCTTCTCGCGGTTTTTCTAATCTGCCGTATCTACATAGGAGGATACTGGGGCGTTCTAGCCTCTGCGCTTCTTGCTTTAAATGCTACCGCCAATCAATATTCCTTATCAGCGGACTCACATAGCTCAACCCTCTTTTGTCTGGTCTGGGCGCTGTATTTTCTTGTAGTGTGGGATAAAAAGCGTACGGTGCTGTCTGGTTTTTTTGCCGGATTACTGCTTGGTATGATTCCTGCGATACGGTATCCCGAGATACTGTTCGCGCCCGCTTTCGCATTATTTGCGCTTACCGGTATGCGGAATAATAAAAACAGCCATCAGTCTTTGCTTGCGGGTGTTATCGGATTCTCACTGCCATTTACAGCATTACTACTCCGAAACCAGCTTGCGTTCGGCGCTTTCTGGAAAACCGGCTATGACTTTATGCATATGGATGTCGGCTTCGGTTGGAAGTACTTTACACAATACATTCTCACTTATCTCCAGGACATTGCCGGAAAAGGTGTCGGCTTCATGTCCGGGCTCAGTATCGCCGGTATTGCTGCTCTTCTTGTGCGTAAGGACAGATGGCGTTACGGTCTCCTGTTCATATTGCTTATTGTTCCGGTGACACTTCTCTACATGTCGTATTTCTGGTCGCCGGATATGATGTCGATGCGTTTTCTGCTGCCCACTTTCCCTGTATACATAATCGCCGGGGTATGGATGCTGGCCCTTATATCAAAGCTGAGCAGAGTGACAGCTCTGAGCGTTTCACTTGCCCTTTTGTTTTTAAGCGCCTCCATGGGAATACCATCGTCGCTTTCATCGATGAAGAACCTCAAAACCACAAACGGCGCTCTCGCTAAAATCACTGAAACACTTGAGACACATACACCACGCGGCAGTCTTGTTGTCGCGGATAGAAACATTCAGCAAAACCTTGACTTTTATGGACACTGGGATCTCGCGACAATCATTAACGGAAGAGGCCGTGGCATGTCGTCACGTTTCTCCGGTAGAAGAGGTGGAGGCGGCAAAGGCGGTATGATGCCGGAGAGGATGCTTGGTGGTAATGGACGTCGGGGAGGTGTTGTTGCCCGTGATGACGAAAAAAAGGTATTTGATTCTTTTGACGATTATGCTGTGGAAATAAAGCGATGGGCAGGAACGCGTGAACGGTCATATCTGATTCTGAACGATGATGACCTGACCTATTATGAGAACAATTTAGGCGAAAACGATACAATCACTGTTCTTGCCACAATAGAAATAAATCCTCCAGCACCACCTGAAAACCCCGGATTTGATGGTCCTGAGTCGTCGTTCCGCTCGGATGGCGGCCCTGCTGGAGGATTTGACAATTCTGGACGAAGAGGTGGAATGGACCGTGGGCGCGGTACTATGATGCCTCTTATGGGAGTAGTGGCTGATGATGAACTGCTCCTCGCCGAATGGTCATGGAGCAATCCTTAAAAGAGTGGTGAAAAAGTATTCAGATGTTGAGGTATGAACACAAGCCGCATCAGCCACGCCTTTCAATATAAAACGAAACGGTACATTTGTATAAATAATTGACCAATATAATATTAGCAATATATTTTTTAATAACATGGAATCATGGACATTTGATTGAATATTAGTAATTTACAAAACATAGAAAATAACCTTGAAACCTGCTTGACATGCAGGAGGTCACTGGTTCAATTCCAGTATCGCCCATGAATTTGATATGGGATACTAATTTAAAAAAATAATTAAAAAGGCAGCATTTATATTCTTAGACTGCATCTAATAGGTTATATTTATCTTTAAACCGCATCTTTTAGCTTTTTACCCGCCCTGAATTTTGGAACTTTTGCAGCAGGAATTTTCATAGGTTTACCAGTGGCAGGATTTCTTCCTTGACGTGCTTTCCGTTTAGCAACATAAAAAGTACCTAAACCAATAAGGCTTACTTTATCACCTTTTTTTAGTGCTTTTTCAACACTACTAAGAACTGATTTAATAACTTTTCCAGCTGTAACTTTAGTTGTACCCGCTTCTTTAGCAGCTTTTGTGATTAGATCTTGTTTTGTCATTAGCTTTCCCCCCTATGAAAGTTTTTTACTAAATTTTAAGTATAATAAGAATAGTAGAGATTTGTGTCAATAACAAGTGAATTTTTTACAATGACCTTGCTCCTTTCCAGGATTTGTTACACAAATCCTAACATAATAACGGGTTCAACTTTCGGGGGCAAGGTCAGGTTGACCTGTCCCCGATGTTTGGACCACTTGCTGTGTTAGTCGATCAACCGTTTTTGTGATGTAAAAAAGTAATGGAGCCAACAATGTGTGTTCTTTTAACCTTTCTGGAAAACACGTAATCACAAGCTTCTCCGCACCTCAGTCCTGTCCGCAATTATCGGGCTCAGGGATGTGACCTTACTCCTTGTCAGGGGTTATCCTACTACCCCTAACATAATAACTGGACCAGTTTTCGGGGGGGGCAGGTCAAATTGATATTTGTTACGTTGCTTCAAATTCGCTCAGGCATGATTATTCGTATTGTGCAGAGAATCTGTAGCCCAATTTTCCAGAAACCGGTAGCTGCCCGGTAGCAAGGCGGCCGCTTTGATGCGAGCAACATGTCTGAGCTTTTCCAGAAGGTTCCGTTCCTCCGAAGAAATTGCCGGAAAATAATACGCCGGAATATCCTCATACAAATGGTCAAGAGTGAAAATCCCCCCTATTGTAAGATCAAGATCAACAGGTGAGTTTATCACCCAGCGAAGCATTGCCTGAGGGAGACTTAGCTCACCTGTTTTATCCAGTTGTTTCGCTGCATCGATCATCGGAGCGACAAACCAGTCTGTGGCAAACGGTTTCATGACAACAACTGCAATTCCCCTATCGATGAGCCGTTTCGCAAGAGGATCGAAATTACCACCAGCCCTGCCGTCCCACAACAGATTATGGTAAAAGTTATAGGGAATAATCACATAATCGAGTGGATACTGCGAGAGCACCTGTTCCACCTCGAAGGGAAAATGAATAGACATGCCGACCGCGCGGATCTTACCTTGTTCTTTATACCGAAAAAGGGTGTCCCAGTATTTGTACCGTTCACTTGCGGGATCACCGGCATTTGCATTAAGTCGGTACAGATCGATATGATCACGTTTAAAAAGACGGAGCGCTCGTTCAAATTCCTGTTCGGCGGTACGGCCCTCACGTAAATGCAAATTCAGTGAGAGAACAATATCATTCATCATAGGCGCAAGATGCCTACTCATGGGTTCGAACTGCTCGACTCCCCAGTGGTCGTATATATCGAACGTATTAATCCCGAGATCGAACGATTCGCGGATCATCCGGCATCGTTCCTTCTCAAAAGGAACAAGATCTTCCTGCATGTGAGCGCCATATCCGAATGTAGACACTTTTATACCCGTTTTACCAAGTTCCCGTACCGGAATGGTGCCGCCTTTTGGGCGAGGTCTTGTGACCTCGAATGAATAATCCGATGACTCGAACCGTCGTTCTAGCATTATCTTTTCCCCGGGCATTACGAGCGAACAACCAGATGCGGAAAGAGCTGCAGTACTGATTGCTCCGTTTATAATGAACTTACGTCTTCTCATTCATGATATCCTTTTTAACGAGGGAAATGCATGATAGGTCAATTTCCAATATAAAATTCTATGAATTTATTTATCTAAAACTTTTTTTTCAGGTTCATAGGCAGTTTTTAACAGCTCCGAACAATCCTGAGCATAAAGATTTCGTCAATAATTTTTTATTAAACTGTTTATACATTTGAAAAACAGTGATATCAACGGAAAATACTCTCATCGATCCAGTCAGGGAACGGGCTCGGCGCTTCCCAGTTGTCGGGTAGATCGCCAACCTTTACCATGAGGCCGTTATGGTCGATATGCGATTTAAAACCCGCAAGGAATATTTTTGTTTTCTGTAAAATACCTTCATAACTCTGGGGCATTTTCTTCGTCTCGAACATCTTTTGCATGCTGAACACGGTTTTCGATTGAAGATGATAGCGGTCATTAATCAAGTCGTTCTGAATAATGCGGTGATCGAAATCATCCCATCCTCCACGGTAGTATATTCGAAGAGTACCCCTCGATGTAGAGCCGCCACCAAGAGCCTGCGCTGTCACAAGGAACGGTTCGGTCTGTTCACCGATTCCCTCAATTGAAATCCCATTATATTGCAGGGTTATAATTCCCCAGACCATTGGTCCGTTCGGATTCGTCGGTGTTTTGCTCTGCCACCATGAGGGCGCCTGAAGGCTGACCTGATCTACATCCAATCCAAATACGGTTAGAACCTCATAAAGCGAGTGAAGCAGATGAGCCGGATATTCATGCGCATCGGTAGCGGCGTTTGCGCCGAAGATAGTTTTTTTATCCTTAACAAGCGAGGCGACTTTGGCTTTCGCGACTAGCGCTTCTTTGAGATCCTCATGGGCATCGGAACACATTATAGGAGTGTTGTAACGTTTTGCCGTATCGATCATTTCCTGCGCATCTTTCATGCTCAATGCGAACGGCCGGTTTATGAATGTCGGGATACCCGCCTCAAGGTACGGTTTTGTGAGTTTGGGCCACCATTTACACTCATACATACCAGCAGTGATAAGAGCGTCAACGTTACCCACCATATCATCATAGTTTTTGACTGCCTCGCAGCCATACCGTTTTGCGAACTCTGCGGAACGTTTCGGGCGCGAGTCCCAGCAGTGTGTGATAAGCATTCTTGTTGTGCGTATCGGCCAGCGGTGTGGTTCGGTCGGATTAATAACAGGCGCCCAGATAGAGCCCTGGCTATTCATGTGGCTGTAATCGCCGACAGCAATAACACCGACCTTCATAAGCTCGACAGTAGGCGTTTTCCGCCGGGCCGCGTGAACGGATGAGGCTGCCATCGCAGCGCCGCCTGCTGAGGCAGTAGCGAAAAAACTACGTCTTGAAGGCATTTTGCTCATTTTAGTTCTCCCTGATTTTTATACTTTTTGTTATTGTTGAGATATCCTATGAAGCGTTTTTTCATGTCTGGGTTGCTTATAACCGACATTCCCCATATCAAATTCATGAAAGTTTATGTTTATATCCCATTTTCCAGTTATTTCACCAACAACATCTTCCTCGTCTCAGTGAAGCTATTCGCTTTCAGGGTGCAGAAGTAAAGACCGCTCAATACGTCACTCCACCCGGACGTCGGACCATACGGAAACCGATGTGGCTGTCCGCGCGCGACGGGAGGTTCCTGTCAAAGTATATTTTTGGACTAACACGCTGAAAACTTTCCCCGGATTATATCAGTGAAATTGCTTGTGAAAAATGTATAACCTTTAGTGTCTCCTTATTGTTCCATCATTATATCTCATACGTTTGTACCAGCTAAAATGATCCTCTGCCAGTGGGAACTTGGCTGCAAGTTTCTCATTGATGTCTATGCCCAATCCCGGTGCCTCATTCACGTACATATAGCCGTTTTTTATTGTCGGTGTACCGGGAAAAACGTCGAGTGCCTCCTGCCTGAAAATAACCCGCTCCTGAATTCCGAAATTCCTGATTGCGAGATCGAGATGTGCATGGGCAGCATGCCCCACGGGAGAATTGTCTGCCGGCCCATGCCATGCAGTACGTACATTGAACAGTTCACCCAGAGCAGCGATTTTTCGCGCGGGAGTAAGGCCGCCGAGATATGGCACATGTGCCCTGATGAAATCAATCAATCGCCCGGAAATGAGATCCACATAGGTATTGGGATTGATGAATTTTTCTCCCAGAGCGATCGGAACACTCGTCCGTTGCCGGAGCAACT
Organism: Candidatus Latescibacterota bacterium; assembly: GCA_042572165.1. Taxonomy (GTDB): domain Bacteria; phylum Latescibacterota; class Latescibacteria; order Latescibacterales; family Latescibacteraceae; genus JBHPFF01. The sequence continues at coordinate 9,527 of JBHPFF010000062.1, forward strand.
CAAGATATCCTTTGTCTTCCACGGTGAACGGGTCTTCAATGAAGAAAGGACGATAAGGCTCCAGTTTCTTTATCATATTAATGGAATCAATCGGTTGTATCCGTGTGTAGATCATATCATGTAATAATTCAATTTTTTCTCCGCATGTAGTTCTGATATGCTCGAACATCTTGGGAATGGTCACCACATAATCGGCAGGATCATCCCAGTAATCCCCAGGATTACCAAATCCCGCTTCAATAAAATCGGCCGTCTTGTCCCGTCCCTTGTGCGATTGGATGCGGATGTGACGGTAACCTTCTTCCATATATCCCTTTACGTCTTCCTCAAGCTCGGCAAAATCACGGCCGCCGGCATGTGCATAGCAGTCAACAGCAAATCGGCACTTGCCTCCGAAAAGCTCATATACAGGCATGTTTGCACGCTTGCCCTTGATGTCCCATAATGCCATATCAATTCCGCTCATTGCACTGTTTAATACTGGACCGTACCGGGTGTTGGTGCCCGCTAACATGTCCTGCCAGATATCCTCGATATTATTGGAAATTTTACCCCGGAAAAGCGGGTCCATGTACTTGTCTATCACCGTGATCACGGCAAGAGGTCGGAAAAAATACGACGCACAGCCGATACCATAGAGCCCCGGTTCACTGGTTTCGACCTTGACAATCACATAGGGCATACTGGCGCTGTGGGGAGCGGTTAGAATCGACTTGACACGTGTGATTTTCAATGGCGGCAGACCTCCGGTTGCCCTTGAATACGTCTGTGCAACTGCTTCATTTTTATCCCGTAGAATTTCGGAAACTCCCGCTGCTGTCCCAAATGCCAGGTTTTTCATAACATCACGCCGTTTCATAGTGTGCTCCTTTCTAAAGAGGTAATTTTAACCAGAACGATCAAAGTATAAATAGCGAATTTGGTTTGCCTGTATATAGTACACTATATTAGCTGAGAGTGGGAATACATACCGGAATATAAGTAATGCAAAGTATAATTTTTAAAATACTAAATTGAAAGAGCTTATTTAAAACAATTTCTTTACCATCAAATATACTTTAACGAATGTTGAGGTTGTTTTGTATTCCTCGAATTGACCTGTTCCCACTCTATGGACCACTTCTTGAGTTAGTCAACATCGAAAGACATTCCGCAAAGTGAGCTTCTGAACATCCTACTTTCAATTTATCCGAATAATGGGGAAAGTCAAGATGAAGTTGATGTTCATAACGATGAAATTAAGCCGAGCATATAACCTGGGGAAAGGAGGTTTGAAAAAACAGTTGCTTTTCGTGAAAACTACATCTTAAATTTTAACTGTAAGTGTCCAGAATGTTCTGAAGACATACAGGTACCCTTCGATGAACCGCACGTAACATACAGTTTCGACCTATCAAGGGAAAGCACCAATCCGCCGGGATTGTCGTTGAGTGGCATGGTATCCTTCACCCTGTTATCAGAAATGTCAAGAATAGCTACCTGTCGTGCGGTGGCTTCGGCGATGTATAATGTCGTGCCTTCTCTGTCGGTTACCAGCGATATCGGCGAACGATACTCATCCACATTGTACATGGTTCTGTTTGTATTTGTGGCACCTGCACAGGAGAAAAAAATAAGACAGATACCCATTATTAAAAACATGTATCTTTTCATGAAATCAAGGTTTATTGCTCATATGGTATGTATGTAGTGTTCCACGAGTATAAAGCACCGGCTGGAATGTCAAAATACGTATACATTTCCGGGGATACGGACAATATATCCACATAGAACATGAACTCTCGAATTGGATAGTCACCCTTGATATCGAGTCCGACACCGAGACGGCGGTTGACGATTTTGACGTGGTTTTCAGTTATGTCACTGGTATAACCCTCGATTGTGGAACCGAACGGCTTATCAGGTGCTCCTGGGAACGTAATTTTGTTGCCAGAAATCGTGGCATACTCGTCAATATCACGCGAGAATTTACCGTCGAAGGCAAGCTCAACCTCGTAATCTTCGGAACTCTTCGCGTTATCTATCGTTGTAAAATTGTGCGTATAGTGAGTACCAGTAATCATTTTTTCGCCGGTGTTGTAAAGTGTATGCGAGATTTTGAGCTCGTTTCGGTCGAACGGAATTTCAAATCGTTTGATATATTTATATGCGTAACCGTAATCGTCGGCCAGCACGTGGGTGAACTGTATCCAGTTTGTTCCGTATTGAGTAGTCCATTTTCCGGTGCTGGCGAATTCATATGGAGTCCCACGGTTGTATCTTGTTGATTGGTTCATCTTAACAAGGTTACCAACACCAATTTTCATGAATGTTTCGCCGGAATTCGCCTCGTCATATCTCACTGGACCGACCGATCTAACACCGTTATTGAATTCGGCGGCAATTCCGAAGGAATTGTTACTCTCAGGGACATGGGGATAATGGCGCTGGGCGAAAAAGGTGTGACCATTCCAAGTAAGCTGCCATGCTTGGGATGCCCATTCGAAACGGCGTCCCCGGTAAGCCCCTTTATCCACATCGGGTACAAACATCGTAAGTTCTATGGTGCCGTTTGAGATGGTGACCCAAGGGTAATCATCAATCATTTTCGCTGTGACAGCTGATGCGAACACGAATAGAAGAAAGACCAAGGCAGAAAAGATTATCGAGCGCATTAATTCTCCATTAAACCGATATTTTCTATATAAAAACCATAAACGATCAAAAATCCCACACTTTTAGCGATAAACAAATATAATCTCTTTCAAATTCTTTTTGCAAGTCTTTCCTGATTACCTTCTTTTCGGCTACGCTTCCACTACAGTAATTAGGCTACACCTATTAGGATAAACTCTCTCTTATGTTTAGTGGTAAAGTGATCCACATTGTTCTGAGGGGTACATTATCATGTAAATATAGATTCATCAATCCATCCGGGTTCCGGATACGGTGGCTGCCAGTCTGTAGGGAAGCTACCCACATTAACCGGTGCACCGCCGCGTTCATGATATGAGTAGTAACCGGTTAGACTGATCATCGTTTTTTTACGAATATTGTCCAAGGGCTCAAAGAGATTACCGTAAAAGGTACGCTGCATTTCGATGACCTGCGGAGCGTAGCGGAACAGATAGCTGTCATGCCAGTCCGGGCTCCTCAGCATACTTGCGTTTACCGTTGCCTTGCTGCCTATAATGGTCACCGTGAACTGGTCCTGGTTCGGTGCTGCCTGGATAGCGCATGGGAACGGCGGTTGGTTTTCCCCCTCATTGTAAAGGAGGGTTTCCTGTAGATGCGTATTACGCTGAATTCCATCGGTAAGGACAGAGACATGTCTGACATCATACCCGAGGATTCTCAGTATCATGAACTTGATGTGCCAGTGTTTGGGGTAATCCCTTGAATTCCCAGTTGCATGGACACAGTTGATTATCCCGACATTTTCGAGCTTACTCTTGAGAGAAGATGCCTGGTTGTAGTGCTCATACTTGGCGGTTGCCAGTATGGGGGTGTTATGTTTAGCTGCGCAGTCGAGAAGTTCGTCAATTTCCCTGATACTGTATGCAAAAGGCCTACTGATGATCGTTGGGATGCCTGCCTCTATATACGGCCTTGCTAGTTGTGGCTGCCAGGGAACATCCTCAAACCCGCCAAAGACGATGCCATCAACCTTGCCGACCATATCGTCATACTTCTTGACTATCGTAGCATCGAGCCGTTTGACAAAACTCTGTACCTGTTTATCTTCTGGGTCCGCGTCCCATACATGCGTGATATCCATATTGAGCAGTGGTGTACCGAATCCTACATGCTTGGGATTGTTATGTTCCTTGTCAGGTTCCATAAGATCGGACCAGGTATATGAAATAAACGACCGTCTCACTCCCATGACACCAATCCGGAGCTTACGGTCAAGTGTGGGCGCAGCTTTCGCAATATCCTTCCCAGCCAGTGTTGCAGCTCCGGCGACAGCGGCACCTCTGAGAAAATCACGACGACCTGTGGACTGTGCATAATTCGTTGACATGCCGGGTTCCTCCTTCAGTGGACATTATTTAATGGGAATGTAACCACGAACGGGTGCAGATTCTATGCGTAGTCTAATATGTACCCACTCGCGCCGTTCTTCAATGTTACCATGCATTTATACTTGATAACGTGACTCATGTAATCCGGGCTGATGATCTTAACCTTCGACAGATCATCACACGCCTCAGTCCTGTCCGCATATGTCGGGTTCAGGCGTTGCAGTCGGCAATGGTCAACTCGATTTCATCACCGACATGGAGATAGGGGTGCATTGAGTTGTCGGTAATTGTGATTTTCACAATGATATCCCAATTTCTATTAAAATTGATTAAAAGTCTATTCAGAACTATGATTAAAATCTTTAGCTAATGTATTATGGAGATTAATTAGCTTATTTTCTATAAATCCTCTTAATCTATATTCCTCGAATAAACTACACAATGCCATATTGATTACACATTAAATACTCTTTTAACATTTGGAAGAATTATTGAAAGTCATTCTAAGGCTTTTGCATCGTAACGGTCAGCTGTATATTTTTACGCCGAGTTTTGCAGCCGTATCATCGAGAAATTTCTTCGAAGGCGGATATTGCTCACGCGGAAGATGCTCGAGAAGCAGCGCTCTCGGATATTTCATGCGACTCAGCCGTACCAGATATGTTTCGTAATCCATTGTTCCTTCGCCGACTATAGCTCTCTCAATCGACGGCATCATACGACTCCATGTTTGGTCTTTGGCATGGGCGTACATGATGTCCTCGCCTAACAGGTCGAAACATTCGTTAATAAGTTCCGTTGTGCGGAACATCGTACCGGCATGAAGCATGTTGGATGGATCAAGCATAACCTTAACCCGGTCGTCGCCGACATCCTCTTTCAACCGGACATGCGACTGAGGCGTATTGTTGTTGCAGGAGTTGACCGCTTCGAAAGCGAGGGCGATTTTGCTGCCAGAAGTATTTTTAAGAACTTCTTTCGTATTGTTGACAGACATTTCCCAGCTTTCTTTCGTCCAGTTAAGCGGGTGGGGGCGATCCTTTGCCTCACCGCTGCGACCGCCAGTATGCGTCAGGATAAAGTCCATCCCAAACCGTTCGGCAAGCTCGACGCTTTCACTGTAATGCCTTATTGCATCAATCTGTTTCTGCGGATCGGGATCGAGAAGGTTTGCCCACGCGTGGATGGTGTAAAATTGGACATCATGTTCTTTCAGCGCCGAGTTCATTTCTCGAATCTCCGAATCCGTCACCTTTTCGAATCCTCTGCTTCCTGTTTCGCAGGCAGTATAACCGGCGTCACGAATCGACTTAACAATACTACCGAAACTTTCGCCTTCTTCTGGATAATGCATGCGGTGTGCAGAGCAGCTGAGGCGTATGGGTGTATTCCCAGGTACAAGATCACGCGTCAAATTATCCGGCGGGCTCCACTGCATAAGGAAATCCTCGCCCCAGACGTTTTTCAGCGGTACCTGATCCATTGATTGCTTGTCCGTTGTTCCCGACGGCTGATTAGTGGTGCATGCAGCTCCCAAAAGAGAACCGGCAGCGGCGGTTCCCGCAAGAAGGGCTGAGCGACGAGTGATTTTTTTTGTCATTTGTAAAATCCTCCATTTCATTAACAATTGAAGTTATTTAAAGGCATACTTGGTCAATCGGGTTTTGCCTTTAAAAATATACTAATAGTATAAACCAACATTCCCCATATCAAATCCTTTAAGGATTGTTTGGAGTCCATTTGATTTATGAATGAATATTTCTAATATCCATATTAATCCTTTAAAATACTATTTCACCAACACCATCTTTCTCGTCTCAGTGAAGCCATTCGCCTTCAGAGTGCAGAAGTAAAGACTGTATGCAATATCTTCAGTCCTGTCCGCATATATCGGATTCAAATATGTGACCTTATTCCTTATCAGGATTTACCTTTAAATCCTAACATAACATGGATCAACTTTTTTTTAAGGCAAGGTCATATTTAGCAAACAACTCACACTGTTGGATTTGAGGATCTAGAGGAATTTATGCAAATAGTTCTCTGGCTTTTTGTATATTCTTGGTAAGATTAAGCCCGTTAATACATTTCACAATACACTCTTCACAGTCGTTACATCTATCAATTCGATTTGAACGGGTAAGATTAATATAATTTTCTTCGGCCAATCTCCTGTCCCCATAACCATAAGCATATCCAAGACAGCGGTTCAGATCGGATACATTTACTCCCTTTGGGCATTGCCCCTTGCACCCGGTACATCCTGCAAGGCCAAAGCAATGACTTCCCTTAATGCGTTCAGAAAAACGGTAAAGGATGTTGTGGTCCTCATAACTCATCTTTTTTCCCATGATGCTAATGTTTTCCTGAAGCTGTTCAAAGGAGGTTACACCTGGTATGATTGTATCAATATAGGTGTTGGAAAGCACCCATTTCAGATGTGCTTGGGCGTAGGTCACCGGGCCGTTCTTGTTCTCACGGATATCCTCAAGGGATTTACGGGGCCTAGTGTTAAAATTAAGCAGATTTTTCATTCCAATAACTGCAAGTCCGGCTTCGCGTACTTTTTTTATGGATTCAGATACACTTGGTGGTGAAATATAATTATATGGAACGAGAACAGCTTCCCAGAACTTGCTTTCTAAGGCGGCTTCTGAAATTTCGTCATCAAATTTATGAGTTGAGAAACCAACAAAACGAGTATACCCTTTATCTCGTGCATCATCGAAAATTTTCAGCATGGTATTTTCAAGAACCTGTTCCCTATTAC
>JBHPFF010000063.1:0-16048 GCA_042572165.1 Candidatus Latescibacterota bacterium
AAAACTGACACCCGAAGCTTTCATGGCTGTGAGTTCATTGTCACTACTTAGTCTTCCAAGGCTGAACATTGTGGAGAGAAGCATTGCTACGGGAAAAGTCAAAACAATAATAAACGGCAGGTTGAAAATATAATAAAGTACAATGAGTGATATTCTTACTTTATTGTCTATAAAATTATCGAGGTTATCTACGAGATCAACGAGGATAAAAATTACCGCAAAAGCTATAATGCCATACATGAGAAAAGAAAGAAACTCTTTAAGAATGTATTTGGACAGCTTTCTCATGCTTTATCTCCGGGCTGCATGTATAAAAAGTCCGGTTCCAACTGTCCCGAGAACAATATTTGGCGCCCACATAGCGAGCCAGGGATCAACTATCATACGGTCTCCCGCACTTTCCCCTCCTATCAGGAAAATGTAATACAACATGAAAAAACCGATAGACATCCCGATACCTATAGAGGCGCCTGATCTGCGTATCAGCATTCCAAGGGATGCACCAATAAGGACAAACACTATCGATGCAAAGGGAATGGAATTTTTCTTGTGTATTTCCACAAGATATCTGGCAATTTGACGCTTCATTAAATTCTTATGTTCCGCTATGGTCGCTATTTCCTTATCACGACCCGGATTGTCTTCAGGAATCGCAGCAATACGGTTTTCAAAACCGGTAATCGTTACCTGTATTTCCTTTATACGGTTGTGCATCTCATCAGAAGTCATAGTACGATCACTTTTTATTGACTTATATGAATTGTCGAGTCCAAAGGCGAGCCCCTTTATGAGATATGTGAATTGGTCAAATGTACTTCGTATATATCTTTCAGGCTGGCTCGAATCCCTCTGATGTATTTCACCGTTTTTGAGAACGAGTGTTATACAATCGCTGCTAGGAAAGAATTTGCCCTTTTCGGCAATGATTATTGTCTGAGAGTCAATCCCTTTATGCTTAAATATTGTTACACCTTTCATTTCGTCTGTCGAATCATCGACTTCTTCAACTGTAAATGTAAATGGTATATCATTGTGGCTGACAAATTGACCTTCGTTTTCTTTGACAAGAAGCATAGATTTTTTTATTTTAACAGCTCCAAATAGACTGCTGCCGCGATAGTTAGCTTCCGGAAGAATGATGTTGTTAAACCAGATCATGACTATGGTAAGCAAAATAGAGAGCAGTAGTACGGGTGAGACTATACGGTACATGGATATTCCACCAGTTTTCATGGCAATAATTTCCCCGTGTGCACCCATTCTGCCAAAAGCCATAACGGAAGCAACCAATACGCTCATGGGAACTACGAGGGCGACCATCCATGCCAGATTATAAACGATGAGCTGCGCTACTATCACGATTCCAACACCCTTCGAGATAAGCATGTCCATCGTTTGAAGCATGAACTTGAGAATAAGAACGAACATGATTACACTGAAGGCAAAAAAGAACGGTGCCACATGTTCCCTGACAATATACCGGTGAAAAATATTCATAACTGACCTTTCATCCGTTTTTACTGGTATAAGTAATATATAGTTTTATTTATTTGATAACAAGCCGAATGGAATGTATTAAAATCTCCTGCAATGTATTGACATTGGAAGAAAACCGTTTTATTAAAACAAAATACGTCATAAATTAAACTTTGGTAATTTTGGATTCTTACTTTTTTTTATCTATCCCATCAACTCCTCCCCAAACTCACCCCCTAATCCCCTCTCTTGCCCTGCAATAGAGGGGGAACTGGCTGGGTGGTCATCCCCTCTCTAATATTAGAGAGGGGACCAAGGGGTGAGTTATTGAAATAAGATAAATCATAACAAATCTTCATTTTTGCCAAAGTTTAGTCATAAATTAAAAATTGTAACAACAAGAGGTAATAAAATGACTGTTCCGGAAGCTATTAAAGGACGTTTTAGTGTCAGAAAGTACCAATCTCAACCTGTGAATGATAGTGAACTCCAAAAGGTACTTGAAGCTGCACGTTTTTCCCAGTCAGCGAAAAACCTTCAGGACTGGCGTTTCATTGTTGTAAGGGAAAGGGCGATGAAAAACAGGCTTGCAACTGCCGCAAAGGGTCAGAGCTTTGTTGCCGAAGCTCCCGTTGTCATAGCGTGCTGCGGAACCGGAGTTGATTATGTCATGACCTGCGGGCAGCACAGTTATCCTATTGATGTTGCCATCGCCATGGAAAACATGGCTCTTACAGCGCATGAGTTAGGTCTTGGAACATGCTGGCTTGGGGCGTTTTACGAGGAACAAGTCAAGGAACTTTTAAAAGTCCCCGAAGATGATGTTCGCGTTGTCGGACTTTTGACACTTGGATATCCGGCGGTTCAGGCACCTGGCAAACGGAGGAAACCTCTCGATGAAATAGTTTGCTACGAGGCATGGTCATAATTTAATGAATAAGCTCTGATACTCCGACAAAGCGTATGCCCTGTTTTTGAAGTTCGGGCAGCTTCTTTTCAAGAACATCGACAGTATTAGGTTTGTCGTGGCAGATAATGACAGCATAACCTTTTGTAAAAGCGAGCTGTACCAGTTCATCCAGCCGCTTTTCAATGGACTCTCTATTGTCGTTTACATCTATATATCCGTGTATAGCAATCCCCCTGACATTCTTTTTCTGTGAAAAGGAATACCCGATTGAGGCACGAGATGTTTTTGAATCGACAAAAAAGTAATCGCTTTCACGGAGAAAATTCATAATGTATTCCATGACCCGAATATTTTCTGTGGCTTTTGAGCCCATGTGATTATTTAGTCCTCTTGCCCCTTTTACGCTCTTAAAAGCTTTATCAAGCTTCTTTTTAACAGTTTCTTCTTCATCAGTAACATAAATTGCACCTTCACCAGGGTTAACTATATTTGATTTTGGTTCCATGGGCATATGAAGCAGATAGGGAGTTTCAGTTTCTTCAACAAGCTCAAGCACTTTTGAAGTATGCTTCTGGAACGGCAGGATAGAAAGAGTAACAACTTGTTCCAGGTCACAGAGTCTCCGTGCAAGATCAATGCTTTTAATACCAAGATCGTCGACAATAATCGCCATTTTTGCAATGTGCTTTTTGAGCCCGCGTATTTTCCTGAATATGACAATGTCAGTTGGAATGTCCCCTACTCCGAGTGTCAGGTTAAGGATTCTGCCTTCGGAGCTATCGATTCCCCTTAACACATGACCGCCTATATCCTTACAAGATTTATTTAACGATAGGTTGAGTAAAGTCAGCGATACTTTTTCAGGAACTTTTACAGTGTAAATACGATTGATTAAATCCCCGGGACCTTCGGGATCACGCCACGATATATCCTTTTTACCGATACCATGTTCTGCAAGGGCAGAGCGGATGGTACCCTCTAGTGTATAAGAAAAAAATTCAGGAGAAACCTCTGATATTGGAATCCGTTCCGGTTTCAGCGCCCGATACCATAAATATGAAGATGCCCCTAATGCAATAACTGCAGTTAGGGGCAGGAAAAAATAAAGAAATCGTATGATCCTTCTTTTTAATTTTTCAGATATGTGCACGCTTAAATGCCTGTTGATTCAGGTGTCTCATCAAACCACTGGATAATCGAATATAGATCTGTTTCAGGATTTTTAAACATTTTGAATTTCATATCCTGCTGAACCTTAAAATCGCCCAACTCCTTAGTATTTATATCGATAGTTATATAATAATCGCAGATTATCCATTTCTCATCAGGATGTTCATTGTTAGGAGCTATTATTGCACCATCAGGTTTGTCAGGATAATTTACCCCGTATTCTTCGTAAGTACGGATTTCACTGGGGCTGAAGATTATTTCCCTGGATGCTTCCATCATATTGGTTATAATGCTAATTTCTTCAGAGAAGCCCCATGCAAGGTCGAGAGAGTCTATGTTCGAGGGACTGCGGTAATAAAAATCTTGATGAAGGCAGCGCTCATAAAAATCAATTTCAAGATCCTGGAATGCCACCTGGAGATTGTTAATTACCTTTTGAGGTGTCGTCGGTTCTTCTATTTTTCCTGCGGGTGGCTTATTGGTATTTTTATCCGGTTTAGGTGAAAAAATACATGAAAAAAGAAACAAACAGGATAGTGAGACTGAAATAACAGATATAATGTGCAAAAGATTTTTCTTACCGTTCATTTCATTCACCAGTGAATGAGTGTTTTGCTGGAATTAAATGTCTAACGCATATTATTAAAATAAAAAATATTTCAGGCAATTTGCAAGAACATAATTAGATATTACTGGCTCGTAAAACACCCCATGTTATAAAAGCTCCTTCAATCATGTTGGCACGTTCGACCCATTTATAAATCTTCCATTTGCCCTCTTCATTTTCCCGCAGGTATATCCATGCATGTCCCTTGACATCGTAAGGCGTTTTCGTGATCTCAGAAAGCGTGTTTGCATTTGTGCTGTCCGGAGGGAAAACTGTCCATGAGTAGAGCAGGTCGTACATGTCTTCTCCGGGTTTATACTCATATTTATAACCAAGTTTTGCTATTTCGGAAGTGCTTGTTTTCTGTAGAAAATTTTCTGCAAATATCTTTTCTTTCTCAAAATCCCAACCGTTTCTGAAATCCTGTTCAAATCGTACTGAATCATCCGGATCGGGATTGAAAACAAAATCTTCACTGAAAACATCCAGGTAATCCTGTACACTCAAGACCTCAAATGAGGCTTCAAGATTGTACAAAACATTCTCGGGAGAGTTTGCAGGTTGAATTGCCACACCACCCTCTTCAGGTTTCTGTGCTTCTCTTGTGCTGAATGGATTATTACAGGCACATGTAATTAAAGGTAGTACAATCAGCACAGATATCATATAATAGATGTTAAAGCTTCTTATCATAATAAGTTACATGTTTCCAATTATAATCGGAGTAGGTGTTATACAGATAATAAATATGACAGATGCCACAAAAGCAATAGTTGCTCGTACTGATCCCACGCGTTGATCCATCCTGTCCGGTAAAGGGTGTGCGCGCCCGAAAAACAGTGAAAGCACAGCCCACACATACCAGCCGCTCCAGAATGTAAGACCAAGCAGAATGAGAAAGGGAACTCGAAGACGGCGAATTAGTTCATGAATCTTTGGAGAAAAAGCAAACAGAATATGCCCGCCATCCAACTGTCCGATAGGAATCAGATTGAGTGCTGTGACAAAAAGTCCTATCCAGCCTGCAAAAGCCACCGAATGGAGTTGAATAATTTGACCATCCGGCATATGGCCAAAATGCTGAAAACATAAAGTCTTAAAAAGCAGTGACTCACCCAGAAAAAATGGAATATTCCCTTCTGCCTGAACAATTGTAGACATTTGCAGACCAAAATAGCAAGCGAAAAAAGAAACGATGAAACCGGCAATTGGACCCGAAGAACCAACATCTATGAGTGCTTTCCGCGTAGGAATAGAAGATTTCATTTTAATAACCGCACCGAAAGTTCCGATGGGTGAAATAGGAGCAGGGATAAAGTATGGAAGCGTAACACGTATCCCCCAGTATCTTGCAGTAAAATAGTGGGCAAATTCATGAACGCCCAGAATGGTCAAAATGGTCGCGGAAAAAGGCAAACCCTTCAGTAATCCATGCAAAGTAAATGGATCACTGCCGGCATTAAATGAGCCAACAAAAGTTGTACTTAAAACAGTTGCGATAAAAAGTACAAAATTTAATCGCCGGTTATCTCTTTGCGGAGGCTGTAATTCAGTAATATCTTTGAAATAGCCGTCCGAAGGTTTTATGATTTTTCTTCTGTAGAGCATTTTACCTGCATGATATGGAAAGTTCGGAAAACATAACGTCAGGCAGAAATAACGAACCGACCTGACTGGTTTCACTGCCCATGGCTGCTATATTACCAAACGAGTTGTAGACATTGCCGGAAATCATTGTGTCAGTAACCCTGCCTGTTATTTCACCTTCGCTGACTAAAAATCCCAGCATGATATTGAGTGCAAAATCACCGGCGAGAAGATTTGATTGTCCGCCGCCAAGGGCACCATATACAATAATACCCTTATCCAAACTCGAAATCATTTCACTAAGATTGGATTTGCCCGGTGTCATGACAAGGTTTGAGGTATCAATATCAGGAGTTGAGAGCATGCTTCTGGCGGCGCTTCCGGTTGTACGACGATTGGCATCAGCGGCTGTATCAAGGTCGAACAGGAAGTTTTTAAAAACACCATCCTCGAACAGAACGTTACATTGTGATGGTGTACCCTCGTCATCAAAGGGACGGCTTCCCGGTGCACTCCCAATGAACGGATCATCGACAAGAGTTACCGCGCCGAGCACCCGCTCTCCTTCACGTCCAATAAGCGGACTTTCTCCTTTTACCAGACGCTTGCCGTCAATGCCCATTTCAATCGATTGTATAAGGTTTGGTAGTTCCTCCGCTGTAAATATTACGGGATAAGAGCCGGAAATCTTGGGAGCTTTTACCTCAGCTTTTTTGGCAAGGTCTGTTATTTTTTGCACGTATTTATCGGTTTTTAAGGTGAGACTGCCGTAGTGTCCACCGTCACCTATCCAGAGAATTGAATCGCCTTCAATAATGGTTGAAATGACGTTATGGCTGAAATCGGTGAAACGGTATGACATGTCAATGCCCGATGTGTTGGCGATCCTTATTGATGTAACAGAAGAGAATAAAGATACATCGGTTAAACCTTTGGGACATGTATCAAGCAGTGTCTCTACAGCACATCTGCCTTCTTCAACAGCTTCATCAGGGGTAAACTTTTCTATATTTGGATCGAATGTATGCACGGGAAGGACGTTACTCTGTGCAGGGAACGCAAAACCGGTTTTCTTTCCAAATTGTGAGCATTCACGGGCGTTATCTATCATATCGCCAATACGACAGGGATCTGTGGTTGAGGAAAAACCGACACGACCCTCATGAATAACCCTCAGAGCATACCCGAATATGCTTTTTCTTTCGGCGTTTTTAAGTATACCCGAGTCAAAGGAAATTTCATTAGTCAGCGTTTCCGAAAAAAACACCTCAGCAGAATCAACTTTCTTTTTAGCTTTTTCCAGTATAGTTTCAATCATTTTTGATGTTTATCCAACCAGAACATTTTTAATGAAGATATGCGGTGAACCATCCGATACCGGCAGCGGCGACTGACCACCTTTTCCGCATCCACCCAGTCCCCCGAACAGTGTCAGATCGTTTCCGATCATGGAAATATTATTTAAGGTCTCAAATACATTTCCCGAAAGTATCACGTCCCTGAGCGGTGTTGTGATTTTTCCGTTTTCAATCTTGTATGCGTGTGCTGAACTGAAAGTGAATCGCTCAAGGTCGGTCATCCCGCCAAGAAATCCGCAAGCATATATCCCGTCTTTAATACCGGTAAGCATGTCATCAAAAGAGGAATCACCTTTGTTGATGTATGTGTTGGTCATTCGAACAATCGGTCGAAATGCAAAATTAATAGCCCTGGCATTACCGGTAGGTTTTTCTTCCATGCGTCCTGCGGTCATGCGCGAATGGAGTCGTCCGACCAAATTGCCGTCCTTAATGAGATATGTCGGCTCCTTTTTCACACCCTCGTCATCATAGGATATGTGACCGCTCTCTCCTGTTAGACTTCCATCGTCAATAATATTGAGAAAATCGGGGCCGAAACGTCTGCCCAGTTTCATCATTTCCATTGCTTTGGGGTTTTCATAAACGAAATCAGCCTCGCTGAGATGTCCGAACGCTTCATGGGCAAAAACACCGGCGAGTTCCGGATCGAGTATCACCGGATAAACTCCGCCCTTAACTTTTGGTGCATGGATGAGTTCACGGGTATGCTTAACCACATCCATAACCTTGTCCTCAAGGTTTAACACTGTCTCGTAGCCGCGCCTGTCACCGATAGACTTTATTCCCCGCTGAACATTAGCACCGTCTTTTGCTACTGCAGCAAGGCTCACACCGGTATGTATTTTTTCCTGTGCGAGCATGGTGCCATCGCTCGTATAGAGCCAAACTGATTTTTTTGTGTCACGGTATACTGAATTTGTGGTTACGATCTCATTCTCATCAAGCATCAGGTTATTGTATGTATTAATGAGATTGCGCTTTTCCTCAAGTGAAATAATTGCGGGATCAATGTTTACATTGTTTTTGAGTGTTGCGACAACGGGTTTTACCGGTGCAAGAACGGTTTTTTCTGCTGCAGTGAGAATTGCCATATTCCGTGCCGCCAATGCGCATTCGGGAGCATCTTCGATACGGTTGAACGATGCGAACCCCCATCCTCCTCGAACGCAGACTCTGATACATCCGCCAAGAGTAAAAACTGTGCCGATATCCTCAAGGACCGCTCCCATATATGAAAGTAGTGTTGTTTCAGAATTTTCTACACGTATCTCAGCATAGTCAACATCAATGCCGTCGATAGCCTGTTTCATGACCTGTTCCATTAAAATCCCGTTAAACCAAAAGTAAACCGCAGTGCATTATCAAAACCTTCTTTCAACGGCGTAAACGATACATCAGCAGTGAAATTTTCCAGGCTAAAACCCAGACCGAAACTTATATCTTCAATATCACTGTCTGTTCTGTACCCCATCCTGAGTGCGAAACGCTCAATCGCCTCGATTTCAAGGCCGAGACGAATGCCGGAGTCACTATATTTCGGTTTTAGGAAATCGCCGAGAAGAATATAAGGTCGTTCAATACCCGGCATTATCCCCCGATATAAGCCACCAAAACACACATCAGAGGGCAGCTTTGTCCTTTCATTTTTCAATTTTCCCATACGTCCGTAATTACGGGCAGATGCAGCAAGTGATAAACCTTCGACCGGTGTTTGTATCGCGATACCCATGTCAATTGCATATCCGCTGGCAGTCTCCATGGAAATCTTTTCGAAAAGCCTTTTATAGGTAAAGCCGATTGCTATATTACCGGTTATCATTCTGGAGTAACTCATTGAAACCGCAACATTTTTTATGCTGTACGGGCCTGTGGCGCTGCCATACGAGTCGCGTCCGTCGATATCACCTGAATCGAAAAGCTGAACTGCAAGCCCTAGACTGCCGTAACTTTGCTTCGATGAAATCGCTGCATATTCCTGAGCAATGTCTTCAATCCATTCCGTGTGTGTGAACTGTACCGATCGTCCGTCGCTCAGTGCGAGAAGAGCGGGATTTGACCATACTGCGGACGCATTTGCGGGGTAGGCAGTCAAACCACCACCGAGAGCAGCTATATGTGCCGAGGGTATTACCCTTAGAAAAGACATTCCGGTTGTGCCCGTTTCACTCACTTCTCCGGCTGGAAACGCAGGACTGCAGTAACCGGTTATGACCGCACAAAATATCATAACCGTAACTGGTTTATTCAAATCTTTTATTCTCCATAATGCATGAGGAGTGATACAACGTGTAAGTTATCCTGCTCAATACCATCAGACGCATAGGCATAATCAAACTGAAGAGAGCCGGAAACTTTGAGGGTAAAGCCCGCAGTAAAAGAACCTGAATTGAGTTTATCGGAAGATGTATAATTGTAAACACCGGTTCTTATTGTTAATCTGTCAATACAGGCATACGATATTCCCAAATCCAATCCAACCGGATTGTCTTCTACAAATTCCAATGTTGAGGATAGTAACAGCTTGTCACTAAATAATTTATAAGAAAGACCTCCAGTGTAGTATAGAGGGAATTTATCTTCTTTTTCCAAGGATTGTCCACCATCTTTATCGGAAATATATTTTTTCCAGCGTTTGCTCTGCCATGTAAACCTGCTGTTTAAATCTCTTACGACGAAAGCGGCTGTAAGACGATTGTATGGCCGCAGAATAACTCCCAGGTCAAATCCAACCGCTTTTGCATCCTCATCAGCAAGTTTCCAGAAAGCCATCTTGGCATTTAGACCGATTGAAATCCATTCGGTAACATTTCGGGAAAAAGTCAGGGTGAATGCGTTACGGTTGTCACGCAATGAAGTAGTTGGATTACCGTTTAGATCACGTCCCATAATGTCTTCGGTTCCGGCGCTTATCCATGAAACGGCAAAGTCGGCATCCGGACCAATCGGTCTACCGAAAACCAAATACTTGAACATGCGGTCCATGCTTAAATAGCGAAAAGATAATGCGAACTGACTCTGTCTCATGGATGCCAGTCCGGCAGGATTGAAATAGCAACTGTATATGTCACCCTCAACCGCTGTATAAGCGTTTCCCATGCCCATCGCCCTGGCGCCAGCTCCAATACGCATAAATTCGCCTGTCCATGCACGATATTCTTCATCACAGTGCACTTTAACAGGAGAGAAAAAAATTAATGCCGTTATCGATATAGCTGTTATATGATATAATCTTTTAATCGAGAACAATGACTTTGCCACGCGCTGAATCCCCTTTGTTGGTTTTAATTAAATAATAATAAACACCGTTTGGCACAATCACATTATCACCGTCCCTCCCATCCCATATTTCCTGGTAGTCTCTGCCTCCTACACGAAATTTGCCTGAAAAAATTTCTTTTACCAGTTTTCCGGAAAAATCGTAAATGTAAACGGAAACAGAGGCATCATTTTTCAATGCATAGTGTATACGTGTCCGTGAATAAGCCTGTCCACCGCGTGTTGGTGTGAAAGGATTAGGAAACGCATACGTTTCAACATCGTCAAACTGTGACGAAATGCCTATATTCCTGTCACTGGTATCGAGGGTTTTTACACGTGTCACACCTCTGAATATATTCCATGTTTGTCCCCAGTCCGGGGATGATGCGATACCGTCCGTACTGGTTACCCAGAGGGTATCGGCTGCGACAAGCACGCCAAAAATCTGCATTCCGGGCTCCCAGAATAGATTATCCGATTCTTTGACAGTCAGAACCTCCCAGTTATCACCAAGGTCGTATGAGACAACAAGGCCTGAGTCAGAGGCGGCGAAAATAGTGGAATCACTAACAGCGGAATTAATTTCGTTTTCATAACCAAAAGCGAAGTTCCATGCGTTATACTTTGTTGATTTATATGTCCAGGTCTGCCCGTTGTCATCAGTATGGCATATCCCGGAAACTCCCTTGCCAAAGTAAGGTTGAGAGCCGACCCACACATTGGTTTTGCCTCCGACAATCTTATGTTCGACAGCAACACAGAAATTCCCCGGCCACTGTGCACCATTATTGTCAGTATTGTCAAAAGGCCATGAAAAATTCGTCCAGGTATCTCCCCTGTCAAAACTTGCATTCATCCCCTGGAACGTACCAACCCATAATGTGTCGCCGTAAACCTCAACACACTGACCATGATGATTGGGATTCTGGAAATTAAATTCATCCGTGTTCGGTAGTATACTTTCCCATGTATAGCCGAAATTGTCTGTTTTCAGTAAAAATCCCGATGTGGTCGGACACCATAAAGTACCATCAGAGAATTTAATATCATAGGACATCGTATACGTTCCGGGATATTTCAATTCAGACCTTTCCGGAAAGACTTGTTGTACCAGGTAATCGATTGTGATATGACTCCAGGTCTGTCCGCTGTCAAATGAAATCGAAAATCCGTCGCCCATGCTCACTATCTCATCCCCGCGCTCATCACTGTATCTCCACGCAACCATAAGGATTTGATCCGATGCATATAGCGCGGTCATTGATCCGCGACCAAAACCGGGCATACTTCTATAGGAAATCCAGTCAGTTGACGAGTGCCCATCGCCCCATAATTTGTACGAAAGTGTACCTGAACCAGAAACCCATAGCGAACTGCCATCCCAGGCAATATCACTGAGATCAGTGGCTCCAAGTCCCGTTTTCATTGAAAGTGTACTTGTGATTTCTGCTTCCCCTGCCCAGACAATAGAAAGCCGGATTATCATAAAAAAAGTCAGGATAAGCGTCTTCCATATATGATTCATCAGCGATATCCTAGTCGTTTAATGTTTGATCTTGGATTAATATCATTTCATTTCGCGTTTTTAGCTAATAAGCAATTTTTCTAAGAAGTTACTGTTAATTTTGTTTTTTATAAATGACAATTTTTTGCCCGGGTTGAATTTTTCTATGATTTGTAATCTCATTCCATCTCATGATTTCACCATGAGTTACTCCATATTTTTGGGCAATCTCATAAAGTGTATCGTTTTTCTGTATTGTGTATATTATTTTGCCTGAAGTCGTTGATACGGTTTTTGGCTGGTCTGCCTGTGAATAGCCTGAAATACTCTGTGGATCCGGGACACGCAGAGACTGCCCTGCAATAAGTTTTGTCCTGTTGCCCATATTGTTAATTGCCTGTAAAGTTGGTATATTTGAGTTAAATTTCTGCGCTATTAACCAGAGTGAATCGTTCCTGCGGACCGTATAGGCAAACGTATCTTCAGGTGAAACAGGAATTACTTTCTGCGAAGATGACGACCGTGTGGTGGATGAAGATGAGGTTTTCGTTGACCGACCGGGTATTCTTAATCTCCGCCCC
Source organism: Candidatus Latescibacterota bacterium (assembly GCA_042572165.1). GTDB lineage: Bacteria > Latescibacterota > Latescibacteria > Latescibacterales > Latescibacteraceae > JBHPFF01. The sequence goes on from JBHPFF010000063.1 coordinate 12,455, forward strand.
ACCGACAAGGCGCGTGGATTAGTGATATTGTTGACTGCCATTAAACTATTGACAGATACTCCGTATCTCTGGGAAATGTGGGAAAGAGTCTCTCTCCTTCTGACAACATGTGTGCTGGCTCTTGGTGGAGCATATGTTTCAACAGGTATTTTGGCAAATTCAGCCAAGAACTTTTCTTTTGTACCTCTGGGAATTCTCAGAACATATTTTTCTTTTCCGGTAGGTGTTCGATCCAGTCTCAATTCCGGGTTGAGATACCTTAGATATTCTTTTGTTGTCTCTGCGCATTTTGCTGCCACAGAGAGACTTGTGTATGGATGCACTTCAATTGTGTCATAATCGAATTGCGGTTCTAGAGCTATATTCTCAAATCCAAAAAGCTCCGGTGCCTTTGATATAATTACAGCAGCCATAAACGAGGGAACGTAATTACGTGTTTCCCGTGGCAGGCTCAAATCCCAGAATTCGTAGTCCTCGTTTTTTTGTATCTGACGCAGGATACGTTGAGGTCCGGAGTTATAAGCTGCCATAACAAGCTTCCAATCACCAAAAAGCTTATATAGATCTTTAAGATGCTGTGCCGCGGCTTTTGTTGATTTGACAGGATCCCTTCTTTCGTCAATCCATTGCGTTCTCTTTAACCCGTAAAGTCTGCCGGTGGAATAAATAAACTGCCATAGCCCGACCGCATGTGCCCTCGAATATGCTTTTGCGCTGAACCCACTTTCAATCATGGAGAGATACGCCAGGTCGTGCGGAAGATCCTCTTCTTCAAGAAGTTGCCTGATCATGGGAAGGTAACGACCGCTTCTTTCCAGCCATAAGGTCATTTCTTTGCGACGCAATGTTTGAAAATAATAAATGGAATTCTTCACTTTTTCGTTGTAATCTATGGGTATATCGCATCTCAGAGCTAATTTTTGGGCAATTATTCTTAAATCTTCAAATGATCCCTGACCGTTTTTTAACTGCTCAGGATCGGTTTCAGACAGCTCGTCGAGCCATGCCATCGGGTCTTCCTGATTAATCTCTTCGGTAACATCGAGGATAACACCGTATTCCCTGAAAAGCGAAGCAAGTGTTGTTGTATATCGTAAACGAAGGGATTCGTCTGTTATGTTATTCAGGTCGATCTCGGATGCAAGGATTGCCGCACTGTCGATTTTTGTTTCGGCAAGTCCGAAATTACCGTCTTGTTGGGCATTAAGTGCATCGTTATAATATCTAAGTATGTGATCAAGTAGAGCCTCTTCTTCGTTAAATTGTTCCTCAACATACAGGGAATCAGTATTATCGGCGGGCGAAAAACCATTAAATTCTGTTATATCGGATATTTCATTATTTTCTGTTTCATTTTTTTTAATAAGATCTGATGAACATCCTAATATTATCAAAAGTACTAAAGACAAACAAACCTTGGTCAAATTTTGATGCTTCAATTCATCATCCTTTCAAATTAATATGTAGTAATATTTCTGATTATCCGAGAATCTTTAAATCCTTTATCCTTAAGAATATTAACATATTGTTCGGCTTCTTTTCTATCCTTGAAATTTCCTGCTCGTATCCTGTAAAAAGGGGGTTCATAGACAACATCTACTGCCAAATCAATTCTTGACCGTGCCCTATTAGCCATTCTGTTAGCACTGTCTTTATTATCAAAGAAATCAATCTGAATTCTGTATTCAACAACATCAGATGATGAGGCAACATCGTGATTTACATTAGTTTTATTATTCACATTATCCGGGATAGATCGAAAATGGTCTTTATTAACGTTCTCATTATTTTGCTGAGATTGAGTAGAACTTTTCTTTTGTTCAACTTGAGTAAATTCATCTCCAAAGTCAAAAGGATTCAGATCTTCTACATCACTACCAATATAGATGCTTGAAGGCATTAATCCGGCGGCACCGCAACCAATCAGGAATACCACTGTAAAGTTAACAGCAATTATTTCAAAAATTTTACTTTTTTTCATTCTATTATTCCAGATGTATACGATTCTAAGTAAGTTGCTATACTGCCAATGAGGATTTTACTTGTCATTTTCACCGGTATTTTCCTGTCATCATCTGTCAACCAAATGGTAATACGACCTTTTTGTTTGAATATTCCTTCGGATTTGAGGGATGGTTCTATTTTCAAACACCTGAATTTTCCGGCTGGAACCTCAATTATCTCTTTAGTTTTAATACTGATTTTTAATGGATATACTTTCCCATCGGCATATACTTCCACGGTTTGATTTTTCCCTATTCGTAGATCAAACGTTCTAAGATAATATAGGGCACTCAAAATATCCTGGACATACATGGGAATCTCAACAAGCGCGTATTTTTCTTGAGTATTCAAAGCTATCAATCGGTTATGATAGAAATCAATTATACGATTTGATCTGTACTTTCCTTCACGCAATTTTTTCTCAAAACGCCGTGAAAACAAACCCTCGACATCAATATATGAATTAATCCTGTCATCGACTTTATAAAACTTTGAGATAAAATCATTAGATTTAGCTGTTGTCTGGATGTAATAGCAAAAACCCCCGTTAACTTCTTTTGTCTCTAAAATTGACATTGTGGCTTTTCCGGCACGGTAAAATCCATATTTAACAGAAAATATTAATTCTTCACCTACTCCCCATGTATTATTCTGTTCCTTGCGCGGTTTAAATTTTCTTGGCGGGAATTCTTCAGCTATTTCTACTGTTAATTCACGGCCTTCCAGATCAGGAGTTCGCCATGCTCTTTCAGGGACATAAGCCAAGTAAGTATTATCAAATGTAGTTGAAGGTTTTATATGTGAGTTCATATCATTTGACGGAGTAAGCGAATTTTTGTGAGTCACTTTGTCATGAATAAAAGTAGACGAACACATTGATTTATAGCAGGTACTTTTTTCTGAAAGGTTATCCAGAATGTATTTCATTTGGCTTGATAAAACATCACAGCAGGTTCCTTCTCCTGTAATGACCGGTAATGTATCACTTATAAAAATAAACGAAATAATGATTAAAAATGCTTTTTTCATTTGTTGTTACGCTTCTTTATTTACTTTAGATTAATCAAAAAAAATATTTAACCGCTTTCAGAACTAAAAGTAGATACGTTAATTTTTGTTTGTAAGGAGTTCTACATAAACATCGAGTGTCTTTTCTATCGTATTTTCAATTTTATTTTGTTCTAAGATTTGTAAAGAGCGTGCTCCCATTTTTTTTCTTCTTTCGGGATTTTCGATCAAGATATTTAACTTTTCGGCCAGGGAAATATAATCGCCGACCGGTACGATTAAACCGTTTACTCCATCCTGGATCAATTCAGGTATCCCGCCTGCATTTGTAGATACCAAAGGGAGGCTAAAATACATCGCATCTAAAATTGAAGTACAGAGACCTTCCTCATGGGAAGATAAGGCAAAAATATCTGCAGCCATGTAAACTGTACTGATATCCTCTACAAAACCTAATAATATAACATTTTTTTCCAGACCAAGGTTATAAATATTTTTTTCAATAGCCAATCTCATTTCACCATCTCCGGCGAAAAGAAATCTCGCCTCCGGATGTTTTTTCACTACATGATGAATAGCTTT